>JBPYDQ010000600.1:0-2419 GCA_051986135.1 Terriglobales bacterium
ACAACAAGACGTGGCTTTTGCAGCGGGAGTTCCGGCTCGATAAGCCTTACGAGATTGTGAGTTTCAATACCATCAACGTTCTCTTCAAGGAGGGCAGCTGGGAAGGTTTTTACAAGCGATATCCCGATTCGGGTGGATACATCATCATGTCCGCCGTGGGTTTCAACAAGGAAAAGACTCGGGCCATGGTTTATATGGGCAGTTCTTGCGGCCTTCGGTGCGGACGTTGGGGCTTACATCTGTTTGAGAAAGTTCACGGCAAGTGGAAGGAAGTACCCGGCATTACCTGCAACATGGTGTCGTAGTTGTTTGCAAAATCCCGATTGCGCTCAAAATCCCCGAATCGTGTTTGCCAGTTGGCGAGTCGTCAATACGGACACTACCTGCAGCTAGGCGCAAACTTCCGGTTGGCCGGTCATACAGACAGAACCCTGACCCAGAGCAGCGTGAGCAGCTATTAATGCCATTCCTGTTTGTGATTCAACCACCAGCGCCGTGCAGTCTCTATGGGTGATTCATCGATCCCGCACCCTCCTTCCCTTTCCGCGCAGGCTGGGAACCCGAAATCTTGTCCCGAGAGACGTTGTACAGATAGCGCTGCCCGGTACCTGACTAACCAATCGGGGTCCTGAAGAGAGGCTGCGATGAATGGTAGCTCTCCCCGTCCTCCCAAGATCTCAACTGCCTGGAGAATCCAGATTCGCGTCTGAGAGGAAGGGTTTCCGATTTTGGTTTTGAGTATGGGTATCGCCTTCGTGGCATGGAGCATTCCAAGGGCAAGCGAAGTTTGCTCGATGACTCCACTGTCCTCTTCCTTGGAGAGTGCAACTATCAGAGGATCGATCGCGGACGCATCACCGATTTCGCCAAGAGACCGCGCCGAATTTGCACGAACAAGCACTGACTGCGAAGTCAGCGATAATTTCAAGAAGGGAACAGCGCCTGCGAACTTCAGGTCTCCAATGCCTCTAATTGCCATCCAGTTCGTGTCGCCGTTCTCCGGCCCTCCTGCGAGGGCCAAGAGATCCGGTCCAGCTTCTGGGAACTTGGTGGTAATCTGCAGCAGAGTTCTTTCCTTCGAGGCTCTGTCTGTTTCTGTTCTGAATTGTGAGAGGAGTCCTGGCAGCCCGGGACCAACAGCGTTCTGCGCTGATGCCATCAGAGCAAACAGGAAAACACCGCCGACTAATGTCCTCGCTGTCATCGGCCAAAGTATACTTTGCTGTTTCTGGATTGTCAGCAACTCGGAAACGAAGACACTACTGGCCAATTGGCACCTGCTGTCAGGATGATTGGCGAAATATCCCTATTACACTCAGTGACCGAGGTTAGCCAATTCTCAGTTTGGCAGAACCGAGAATTCGGTGTGAAGATGCATTTGCCAGCGACCGTCCCGACGAAGCCAGACGGTAGAGATATTTGTTTCGCCGGACAACGGTTGGGTACCACAGGTGGGGGTCTCCGTGGCGTGATATACGACTGTGGCGATGTCAGGCGTTATGAAGGTGACGTGGGGCTCAACCATCCTAACCGGGGCTAGGGTACAGCGCTCATGGAATTGCTTTACAAACGTGAGGACCTGATCCTTGTTCCAAATCTGCTGTTCGACATTCGTGAAGTCGGGTAAAAGAAGCTTTGAGAGGTCCGCAACGTTGCCATCGACGTAGGCTTTCCAGAAAGCAGTTTCTTGCGCAATGATTGCGAGGTCCGGCATGGCGGCGGTTTGAGCCGGGCTCGTTTCGATTCTAAGGGGTGTGCCGATTTGGCTGAGCTGCGGTCTATGCTCCTTGGGGCCAATGGCAAGAATTGAAACATATCTTCGGCCGATCAGAAATGCGCGGTAGAAGCCAAGCGCGGCGTCGTCCGAGTCGCTGCGCCCAGCAAGCTCCTGCACGAGCATTTCAATTCCGTTCGTCGTCATCTTCTGCCAATCACCGCGCTTGCTGAATTCGAGGCCATCGACCGTGCCTGCTAGTGAAGGGTCTGCTTGGGTTCTTAGATCAGCCTGCTCGTCGGGATAAAGTGGAAACGAACTGAGCATGACAGTGTCGTCGCCACAATGAATCATCAGACTGAGGCGCTGGGGAGATTGATGCAACCGCTCGATTGCCCTAGCCTCATTCGCGATGGCACAGACGGGGTCTAGTCGGATTTCAAACCCGATTACACGATTTGAATACGTTCCTTTGTCTAGGGTTCCGAGAATGGCGGGGCGGCTATTTGCATCCGCCTCATCGGGGGACTGTGCTTTCATCGTGCATGATGCAAGGCATACCGACAAAAGGACCAGTGAACGAAGCAAGGCGAGCCTCCGGAAGTGATGGTGCGACATTATAAGCTGGGGTCGTGTGGTTGGCGTAAAATCGCGGTTACGCTCAGAATGTCTTCGGACGGGGTTCTGAGCGTAAACGCCTGGTTA
>JBPYDQ010000601.1:0-6158 GCA_051986135.1 Terriglobales bacterium
AGGTAAGGCCGTTGGCCAGTCTTAGCGATTCCGCCATTCTCAAGAAAATCGAGCGTCAGCCCCGTCATACGGCAGGGTTCAAGCAACTGGTCCGCGAACTGGGAGTTCACGGCGATGCGCGCCAGGAATTGTCGGAACGCCTGCGCCGCCTGGTTGCCAGCGGGAAATTACTGCAGGTCGATTTCGATCGTTACGCAACGCCGCAGGCTGCGACCGGCAAGAACCTGGTCGTGGGCCGCCTCAGCCTGCATCGCGATGGCTACGGCTTCGTCACTCCCGATGCCAAGGCGCTCGATGCGAGTTTAAAAGCTAATCTGGAAGGTGACATTTTTATCCCGCCCCCAGCGATTGGCTCGGCCATGCATGGCGACCGCGTGCTGGCCGAAATCGCGGTTATGCGCGCTGATGGCCGGGCCGAAGGGCGCATCGTCCGAGTCGTCGGACGGGCCCACCAGAGCGTGGTGGGAACCTTCCACTATAGCCGCCAGAACTACGTTCGTCCCCTCGACGAGAAGATCACCCAGGACATCATCATCCCTCCCGGAATGGAATATCCAGACCAGAGGATTTCCGCCCAGGCCGGCAAAACACGGCACCGCGTTCTTGGAGAAGAGGCGGCGCGGCGAACAGAATGGACGGACCTGAACAATGTCGTGGTGGACGTTGAAATCATGGCGTGGCCCACGCCAACCCAGAATCCGCGCGGACGGGTGGCTGAGATTCTCGGCTACGAAGACGATTTCGGCGTCGACGTCGAGATCATTATCCGCAAGTTCCACTTGCCCCACCACTTTCCCGCCGAAGTGCTCCAGCAGGCACAATCGGTGGAGCCGATTATTCCCGTTCACGAACTACACAAGCGGCGCGACTATCGCAATCAGCCGATTGTCACGATTGATGGCGAGACTGCCCGGGACTTCGATGACGCCGTATCGGTCGACCGGCTAGGAAACGGTAATTACCAACTTCAGGTCCACATTGCCGATGTCGCTCATTATGTGAAGGAGGGCTCGCCGCTTGACCAGGAAGCGCGCCTGCGCGGCACTTCAGTTTATTTTCCCGATCGTGCCGTGCCCATGCTTCCGCTGGAACTGTCGACTGATATCTGCAGTCTTCGCCCCCACGTCGATCGCCAGGTAGTGTCATGTGTTATGGAAATTGACTACCAGGGTGACATCGTGGGTTATGAGATCGCGGAAGGCGTGATTCGCTCTGCCGAGCGCATGACCTACACCGATGTGAACCTTTGTCTGGAAGGCGATGCGCGCGCGCGCAAGCGTTACACCCATCTGGTGAGCCAATTCGAATTAATGCGGGAGCTTGAAGAAATTCTTAATCGCAAACGCCAGCGTCGCGGCTCAATCGACTTTGATCTTCCCGAGCCGGTCATCGAATTTGATGAAAATGGTCTTATGAAGAGCGTCACCCGCTCCGAGCGCAATGTCGCGCACCGCATTATTGAGGAATTCATGCTCTCGGCGAACGAGTGCGTGGCCGAATATCTGGAGAATAAGCGAGTCCCGTCAATTTACCGTATTCACGAAAAGCCCGACCCCAAACGCGTTTACGATTTCGAGACGATTGCCGCAACATTTGGTTATTCATTGGGCGTCGGTGCGTTGCCTATCCAGCGCGTCGAGCTCAAGAGCGACCGGCGCGTCAGCTACGGCACCGGGCGGCGTCCTCGCGCTATTGAGCTCCCCAAAGAAGTCCACATCACGCCGCGCATGTACCAGAAGCTGACACACAAAATCGCGGGAAAACCGGAGGAGCGGATCCTCAGCTTCCTGATGCTGCGCTCTTTGAAGCAGGCCCGTTACTCGGAGGAAAATCGCGGCCACTTCGCCCTCGCCGCGCCTACCTATACTCATTTCACTTCCCCGATCCGCCGCTATCCCGACCTCATTGTCCATCGCATCTTGAAAGCAGTGTTGACGGAGTCTGCTGAACACAAGGATGGGGAAGTCAGAGTAGGCAGCGCCGATCTCTGGCCGGCTCGTCCACCGGCAGGCACGGGGCAGCCAGTGGCGGCGTCCGAGCGCCACAACCGCGATTCTCAGCCAGTGAAGGAATCAGCCGTGTCCAAACGCCGCAACCATGTCGCGCGTCGGGACTCGGTTCAGCCGCTCAAGGGCCCGATTGCTCTCGAGGATCTCCACCAGATCGCCGAAGAATCCAGCCAGTCCGAACGCCGCGCCGACGACGCGGAGCGCGAGCTAATGGAATGGAAGAAGGTCAAATTCATGCAGCATCGTATCGGCGAGAACTTCGCCGGCCTCATCGTCAGCGTGACGAAATTCGGCTTCTTTGTCGAATTAACCGACCTGTTTGTAGAAGGCCTGGTCCCGTTGTCGACACTCACCGACGACCGCTTCGCCTACCACGAGAACGCCAAGCAGATCATCGGCCAGCATTCGCGCAGAACCTACAGCTTGGGCGATCGCGTTCGTGTGATCGTTGACCGTATTGATCCCGTGGCCAAGAAGATTCACTTCGCGGTGTGGGAGGAAGAGCCTCCAAGAAAGCAAAAGCGCTCCCGGCGCAAATAGGCGGAATAGAGGGGGATGGCGTCTCATTGAAACTCAGTCATCTGGGTTAAAGCTGGGATCCGAGCCGCACTTTTGTTACCCAGTGGTGTAGAATCTGAGTGTCAACCCACCGGATTTCCTCCGGTTTTTCTGCCGTCGGGACGTGGCTCAGCCTGGTAGAGCACTCGCTTGGGGTGCGAGGGGTCGGCAGTTCAAATCTGCCCGTCCCGACCATTCTTTTCAGACACTTATACTAGCCTCGACTCGCTCCTAACCTCTTCGACTCACACAAACACTCGCATTAGCCTCTACAGGCCGGAGAGGGCAAGATCAACCCAACCTGGCCTATTTTGGTTCCTCCTACTGCCATCGATTCGATCTACTGTGCCGGCGCCCTCCCGTGGCTTTCCGAAGACATGAGAGCAGAGTGTGGCAAGAAGGGCTCAAAAAGACCGTGATGGGATCGACCGCCGGCCAATACCCCGGAAGGAACCTACTATTTTCTACTTGCCCGGGACCCAGAGCCGCTGAAGAAAAATCAACTGGAACATCGTCTTACTACTCTCGTCGATTGCATTTTTCTCCACACCTTGCCCGTATCCATCCCTCTCAGGAAATCTCTCGAGCTGCTCCTTGCAGCACTGACTGGATACTCTCCGCCGCTTGATCCTGCCTTTGAACAGTTAAAATCGTCGGCTGCATGGCGAATGTAGAGCTTGTCGTTTTCGACGTAGCGGGAACGATCATTGAAGACCGGGGAGAAGTCCGGACTGCCCTGGGCAATGCTCTCGGGAAGAACGGTATCCCCTTTGAACAGGACGAATTAAAAGCTTGGACGGGGGCGTCCAAGCGTGAAGTGATCCGCCACTTCGTCGCGCGCGAGAATCGGCGAAAATCATCGAGTGCGGATGTGGTCGAGCTAACTTATAAGCTGTTCCGTTCGGAACTAGAGAATCTTTACCGACATTCTATTAATCCGATCCCCGGCGCGGCAACAACCTTTGCCTGGTGCCGCGAGCGTGGCATTCAGCTGGCAACGACCACCGGTTTCTATGCCGAAATCTGTGGCCTGATCCTAGACCTGACTGGCTGGCGGAAGTACTTTGCCGCCAACGTGTCCAGCAGCGACGTAAGGCGCGGGCGCCCTGCGCCATTCATGATTTTTCGGGCTATGGAAACAGCGGGAATAGAAGATGTGCGACGGGTTGTCAATGTAGGCGATACGCCGCTTGATTTGCGAGCGGGAACTAACGCCGGAGTCCGGGGCGTGATCGGTGTATTGACTGGATCGCACGGCGCAGATCTCCTGAAACGCGAGCCCCACACTCACCTTCTCCCTTCTGTTGCTGAACTACCGACCTTGATCGAGCAGGCGTTTTGACTCAACCCGAATGGGAGGAGTTTGACTCTAATCGCGAGGAGGACGGCGACAAGAGTTCATTGCTCGATCACGATGGCCACATCCCACAGTTTCAGCTTAAGAGTCTGTCCCTTTCGGAGAGAAGTTCCGGTCAGCAAGTCTGAGCCATTGCCATAGTTGTAGGGAGCAGATTGCTCCTCTCCGGAAAAATTTAGATAGTAGTGCAACAACTTGCCCTGGGAATTTTTCCCGTGCCGGACCTTCACCGAATCAGGCAGATTCTGATCCTGGCCAGTTAGCCCCGCTCTCTTCAAGACGTCACGAATGACCTCGCGCTGCAGACGATCGGTCAAGAACGTGCCTTCGTACGTCAGAGCGCCACTACCGTATTGATTGCGCGTAATCGCCGGGAAGTGCCAATAACGATCGTCGAACGATGCGATCACTTGCGCGCTCTCGGGAACCAGAAATTCCTGCCATACCGAACCCCTATTTTGATCTCCCACGCCATAGGGATCGGGCGTCAGCCGCTCCGACTCCACCAGGTTGGTGAACTCCTGATAATGAAATCCGGCTGCGGCGCGCAGTGGGCCGGGCGCCACGACATCGCGCACCGTCGAATATTGGTTCGCGAAGCCACTCTTGAAGGCCATGATCACGTGGCCGCCATTTTTAGCGTAGTCGGATATCTGTTCGAGGACTTGGTCCGACGCGCTGTACAGCGGCGGAATGAGCACAACCTTGTAGCGCGACAGATTTGGGTCGCCCGCTTCGACGAAGTCGGTTTCGACATTCAGATCGTAGAGAGCGTTGTACATTTGCCGCAGCACCGTCATGTAGTTCACGCGGTCGCTGACCGGCATGTAGTTGATGGCATTCGCCGAATCAACGCTTACCAGAATCGCGACTTGATTGTCCTTTTTCAGATTCGCCAGCTGCGGGCCGAACTTTTTCAACTCGGCGGCAACCTGCGATACTTCAGCGTAAGTGCGGTTCGGCTCGAGATCGTGCGACAGAACACCCTTCCAATAGGTCTCCTGGCCGTAGTGCAGCGAGTGCCAATGCCAGTACTCCACCATGTTTGCGCCCGCGGCGAGGTGGCTGTAAACCACCTGGCGCAACTGTCCCGGATATTGCGGGTATTGCGTGCGCGAATCCCATCCAATTGTCTGCGCGTTAGTTTCGGTCACCAGATAATTCGTATGCTTCAACGAGCGCGCCAGATCGCCGGAAAGCCAGATCGTGCGTCCATCGAGGTTCTTCTGCGTCTCAAAATAAGAATTCTCCGCGACAATGTCCAGCTTGGCGGCAATCGCCCACTGATTCAGATTGGTGTGCACTCCTCCGCTGAAGTCGTGGGTGATGAACTGGTCGGGACGCTTGTATTCATTGACGATCTTAGCCTGCCTGGCCAGATAGTCCGTAATCACGTCGTGCTGAAAATTCTCCCATTCGAGCTTGAATCCGGGGTTCATAATTCCGTCGCGCGGTGGCAGTTCGTCCCAGGTGGCGACCAATTGTCCCCAATAGGCCAGGCCCCATGCCTTGTTCATGGCCTCCGGCGTCTTGAACTTTTGTTTCAGTCGGTCGAGAAACGCGGCATTCATGTACGGAGTAGGAACCCCGGTCGGAAAAGTCTCATTGTCGATCTGGTATCCGATCACTGCCGGATGATCTTTGAAGTAGCTGACGATTTCGCGAGTCACTCTTTCGGCGTGCTGACGGAAATAAGGGTTGAGAAAGTCATAATTCTGGCGTATCCCGTAGTAGCCTGGCCGCTGCGGCGGTGGATAGGTGGGATAATAAGGGTCGCTCAGCGGTGGAGCCGTGCCCGCATGAGTAACAAGAATTTCCGGGTGCTCCTTATAGAGCCATGTGGGTATTGAGTAGGTGGGCGTACCAAGAATCGCTTTGATTCCCGCCGCGTGCAATCGGTCCAGGACCCGCTGCATCCAAGCAAACTGAAATTCTCCATCGCGCGGTTCCCAACTGCTCCAGGTAGATTCCCCGACCCGAACTACGGTGATTCCCGCCTTCTGCATCAACTCTACATCCTTATCGAGTCGATCATAGGGCATGTATTCCGGATAGTAGGCAACTCCGTACAGAATTGTTTCCATCCGATCGGGCTGGAACCGGCGATCGCTTTGCAGTAGCCTGCTCGGTGATGGTTTGGTCTGTGAGACGGCGGAACCGGCGAGTAATAAAGAGAGGAAACAGACAGCAATGGAATGGTTTTGTTGGCTCATTTGTCTCCGACTTGATATCGG
>JBPYDQ010000602.1:0-3428 GCA_051986135.1 Terriglobales bacterium
CTTTCACCAGTCTCTTCACCAATGTCACTGGTATCGGTTTGTCGATTGGGAAGCTGACAATCGCTTTCGTTGTGGCATAGCCTGCTAGTTCTTTCCGGTGATCGTGTATTACTGGGGGACGTACATGCAGGCGTACATCTCGTTTCTTGAAGCTGAACCAAGCAAATAACCCATCATAATCGTATCCTGGATAGGAATACCCCGGCCATTGGAAATAATCGGTGCGTTCAGTGGCATCAGGTGCTGCCTCCCGTATGGCAGCCCTCATCTTCGCCAACTTGACCTGTGCCTCTTTTGGGCATTTTGCAATGTATTCATCTACTCCAGTAGATTTTGTCATCCTCAAATTCTCCCGTTGCCCTGGTGTTTTTCGCATTGTACTCGATTCGAGTAGAGGCCCACTCGGACATTTGCTAACCGGCCGAACCGATTGTGTGGAGTCGAGATGTGGCGCGGTGGTTTAGGTGCAGCCTATCCGTTGCCGACCCTTTCGTCTGCCGGTGTCTCACTAGCCGCACCATGCTTCCGTTTCCACATCCCGCTCATCGAACCGGACAGGCGGATTTACCGCATCCGGCTCTCGGAGAAAGTGTCACGATGTCGCCCACGGGAAGCTACGCGTCCGCATGGTGAGGCAGACGAGGCCCAACACGCGGTGTAGGTAGGGTTCGGGAAACCGACCCGCCCCAGCCCCAACCACTTTGTGCTTGGCACATAGCCACTGACCCAGCCGTTTGCAAGCGTGACTATCCACCGCTCGGTAGGCTTTGCTGACTGGTCCTAGACAGAAGTAGTTGGCCCACCCAATCATGATGCGGTTGAGCCTGGCAACCACAACCCTCTGGTCCAGCAAGGTTTGATCCCGTCCGGTCATGGCGCTGATCGCCTCGCAGATGCGGCCCACCCGCTTCTTGGAGGGAACTGTGCCAATGTGGGCGCGTCCCGTTTTCTGGGAGTAGCACCGCCCGAACGTGTAACCTAAGAAGTCGAACTTTTCGCCCGGCAGTTTACAGACCCGCGTCTTCGTCTCATTCACCGTCAACTTTAGCCTCGTCATGATGTCTCGCATCCTGGCCAAAGCTTCGTCCGCCTGGCCGCGGCAGCAGATCACCAGATCGTCGGCATAGTTAACGATGCGTGCCTGAAGGCGCTTCTCGTGACCGAGTTTCTTCCATCCCAGCACGAAACGACGCATGTACACGTTGCTGAGCAACGGGCTGATAGGAGCCCCTTGGGGAGTTCCCTTTCCCTCATCCCGATTGCGCGTACTTCGATGCTTCTTTCCTCGCTCGTCGGTCTCTTCAACCGGAGCTTCGAGCCACATCTTGATCAGATGAAGCATGGCTCCGTCGACGACACGGCGAGCGACCGACTTTAGGAGGTCGGAATGCGGAATCGAATCGAAGTAGCCGGATAGATCGGCGTCAACGATTTGTCCATGGCCGGTGGTGAGCAGCTTATGGACATGCTTCACGGCATCCAGTGCGCTGCGGTCTGGCCGATAGGCGTATTGTTCTGGCTGCAGGTCGGCCTCGAAAATTGGCCCGAGCACCAACACAGTAGCCATCTGTGCCACACGATCCTTGATCGCGGGCACTCCTAACGGTCTTTGCTTCCCGTCCGGCTTGGGTATCCACACCCGCCGTACGGGCTGCGGTCGATAGGTTCTATTCTTCAGCTCTTGCGTCAGTTCGTCGAGCCAGCGCTTCAGGCCGTACTCCTCGATGTTTTCGAACGTCTGGCCGTCTACACCTGGTGCTCCGCCATTGGCTTTGCAGCATTCGTAGGCGAACTCCAGCACATCTGTCCGATACACCTTGTCGTAGAGCGCGTAGAAACGAAAACTCGGCGATCCCTTCGCTTTGTCGTGCAACGCCGTCTGCAGCTTCTGAACACTTAAGGGGGTTGATAGACTCATCGCCAATCCCACCGTCCTTTGCCGCTTCTTGCGTTTCCTTTCAACTGAGTGGGCACGTCGCTTGGCGACACCCGCAAAGCATGAAAATATGTTCGAGATCGGCTTACCATCGAGCAGCCTGCGCGGGGAGAAGGCCGAAGAGCCTTGGAGCGTAGCAGCCCGCAACTGAGTCTGGCCTGGACATCGCTCCGAACCCCAAATTGTCGCCTGGCCTCGGCCAGAGCACGCGGAGCAGACTGTGTAAACCTCTCGATGTCCTCTCGCACAGGTAAAAAGGAGGAGGCAGATGGACAACATTCTTGCTTGTTGTGCCGGTTTGGATGTCCATAAAGAGTCGGTCGAAGCCTGTATGCGACGGATCCGACCGAACGGTCGCGTACATAGTGAGACGCGCCATTGGGGAACGATGACCAGAGACCTCGTAGCGATGACTGATTGGCTGACAGCCGAAGGAGTTACAGATGTGGCCATGGAGTCCACGGGCGTGTTTTGGAAGCCGATTTTCAATATCTTGGAGAACCGCTTCGCCGTGCTGCTGGTGAACGCACGCCATCTCAAGCAGGTTCCGGGGCGCAAGAGCGACGTTCGGGACTGCCAGTGGATCGCGCAATTGCTGCAATGTGGACTGTTGAAAGGCAGCTTCATTCCTCCGCGTTCACAACGAGAGTTGCGAGACCTCACGCGGCACCGCACCCAATTAGTGGAAGAAAAGACACGCACCATCAATCGGATTCAAAAAGTTTTGGAAGATGCCAACATCAAGCTGACCTCGGTCGCCACCGACGTGATGGGCGTCTCCGGCCGGGCCATGATTGAACGGTTGATCGAAGGGGAGACCGATCCACACAAACTCGCCGATCTGGCACAGCGGCAGTTGCGCGGGAAAATTCCCGAGCTGGAGAAAGCTCTGGAAGGGAAGCTGACCGACCATCATCGGTTCCTGCTGAAGCTGCTTTGGAAAGAACTGGCCCAGCAGGAGGAACTCATCGCCGAGTTGAACGCCAAAATCGCGGAGCACACGCGCCCTTTCACGTGTGAGATCGAACGCCTGGACGTTATCCCCGGCGTCGATCACCGCGTGGCTGAGGTGCTGCTGGCAGAAGTGGGAGCCGACATGAAGCCGTTCACCAGCGATCAGCATTTATCTTCTTGGGCAGGTTTGTGTCCGGGAAACGAAGAAAGCGCTGGGAAGCGCAGAAGGAGAGGCATTACGCCAGGCAATCGCTGGCTCAAGCAGACGTTAGCGCAAGCGGCTTGGGCGGCGAGTCACACCAAGAACACCTACTTGGCCTCGCAATACCGCCGCCTGGCGGGTCGCCGCGGGAAAAAACGTGCCCTGATTGCGGTGGCCCACTCCATGCTGGTGATTTTCTATCACATGATCAAATCAGGAACGAGCTACGCCGAGCTAGGCGGGGACTTTTTCGACCGTCTCGAACCTGAGCGCTTGACCCGCTATTACGTCAAGCGCCTCGAACACCTCGGCCACACAGTCACACTCCAAACGAGC
>JBPYDQ010000603.1:0-5072 GCA_051986135.1 Terriglobales bacterium
GATATTCACAAGTTTCTTCGAAACCCTGATTGATTGTGTTCTGGATGATTTCTAGCATTGCGAGATGTTCCCAACAGGGACGAGGAGACGAAATGCCGTTACAAGCTCAAGAGCAAGAAACCCTCAACGTAAAACTCGTCCACTTCACCAAGCAGAACTCTTCCGACGAACCGGTGCAGGTTGCCTTTTCGGTGGTTGATGATCAAGGCAAAGAAGAAATCATCACCGGCGAAATTCCCTACACTTATGACCTTTTCAAACTGTTTCACGAAAACGGCTGTTTGAACATCCGGCGTGGAGTGTCCACGATCAGGGATAGCCGCCCGCAACGTCGGGCGATGTCGGCTTAGTTGTCCTGGATTAGTGCGCTGGGACCTCCGACCAGGCTCGGTGGCGCAGCGCTTTTCCTGACCGCATGGGCGGCATAGGCCACGCCTTGCAACCAAGAAACGGAATAAAACATGGTGATGCATTATTTTCAACCCGGCATCGGTGACATTTGCTCGGACCCGCCTGGCTTGCAGGTTAAGGTGGAAGACATTGACATTTACAATTACGTCCCATGTGGCAGAGTGCCTTTCGTGCAAGTCATCCAGCCAACGATCTGCGTCAACAATTCTGCGGCGCCAGGATTTCACTACCGACAACTTGGGCAGTTTGCACGCCGTCGAAAACGCAACGATCGACAAAGAACGATTTGAGCTGCCAATAGCGATGAGTTCCAAAACGGTGAGGATCTTGAGCTCGCTTCCGAAGCCACACCTTGAGCGGCTGGCGCCTCGTCGTGACCTTCCGGTTCAGTCCCTGTGCAGATTGTTGAAATTGCCCCTCCTGGCCTTGTGGCGAGCTTTCGAGCATGACGGTTTCACCATCGCAAAGGCGTCGGCCTACTCCTGCATACTCAGTTTTTTCCCAGCTCTATTGGTGCTGGGCGCGGTGCTGGGGAGTTCACAGAAATTCGAGGTTTACGTTCGGGAGATTTCCAATGCACTCGGCAGTATGTTGCCTACCGGGAGCTCAACTGCAGTTGACTATATACGGAGAAATGGCGGTCACCCCGTAACGTTTCTTGTTTCCACATCCCTGCTTACGGTATGGACGGCTTCGGGCGTGGTTATTTCCTGGATGGAGGGTTTTCGCAGAGCTCATCAGCTCCCAAATGTGTGGGGGCTCGTGAATGAGCGCGCAATCGCCTGCTCGCTCGTAGTCCTCGCCGGAATCCCAATGATTATTGCGACAAGTCTGGTGGTATTCGGAAGTCAAATCGAGAATCGTGCGGTTTTCTATCTTGGTAGCCGTGTCGCGCCGCTGGTTCCCCTTATGGGCGCCGGAATTCGCTGGTTATTGGCGCTGGCGACTAGTGTTGCCGTGATCGCCCTGATCTACCACAATGCAGTTCCACGAACCCGGCACTGGCGCTGCGTTTTGCCCGGTGCGATTCTGGCTACAGCAATGTGGTTCGGTGCCACTTTGTTGTTTGGATGGTACGTGAACCGATTCGCAGAATACAGCCTAGTTTACGGCTCGCTCGGCGTTGGCATTGCATTACTCATCTGGATGTTTTTGATTTCCTTTATCGTACTCGTGGGCGCGGAATTTAATGCGCTCTTATTTCCGCGGGCCGTTCCCCACAATTCTACTCACGTCGTAATGCCCCGATCACAGGCCGCCGCATTAACGAGGTGACCGACTCCGCCCCGTTCCTGCAAAGCCACTGGGGACTGTACCGCTCCAACGACTACGCGGAGACCTGGACGGACATCGCCAACAGCGCAGGGGGATTCGGGCTAATTGCATTGATTCCGACGGACGTAGCCCCTCTCGCAAATCTTTCGGCCGTGTCTTCTACGTCGAAGGGAAATCGCTGATCTTTTATGCCATCGATCTTGCTGAGAAAGGTCCGGGAAACGCCAAGGTCTCATTCCAGGCGTGGGGTCAACGCGAGGCGTCCGTGTAAAACGAGACGCGACGGGTTCCGCACTTCGCTATCTCTGGCCTGATAGCGATCTTCTGATGTGAAAAGTCGATGTCAGCGAGGCTTAATGAGAGGAACTCGCTCCGGCGGAGCGCACCTTTTCACCTTTTAGAGCTCGCCGCCCGCGTCCTTTGGACGCGAGTCGCCATGTCCTCGACGTAAGACGCGATCTGGCTCTTTGTGGCTTGTTCGACCGGAAGATCACGTTGCGCGCAGACCCTTAGGTAGTCATCCAACCCGCGTGCATAGGCATCGACAGTCTTTGAAGCCCGAAGCAGCTTCCTCTGGATCTCGACCCAGCTTCGGGCGTGGTGGTGTGCCGCAACTCTTGGATACAAATTCCAGCAGATCTCATCCAACTCCGGTTCCTCCGAACTCCAGCGGTGCTTTGGCGAGCAGCATGCTTGCTTGCTCCGGTATCAGGAAAAGCGATTGATCAAGCAAACTGTGTTTCTAAAATTCCGCGTCTAGCTGGGCTTGATGTTCTGGTTGAGCCGCAGGACGTTGTTTGGGTCGTACTTTTTCTTGATCTCTACGAGGCGAGCATAGTTCGGCCCGTAGCCCGACCGGACAAGCTGGTCACTGGTATCGCCTAGCTGGTTGATGTACACGCCATGCGCAAAGGGCTGCAAATTGTCGCGTGTAGCCTCGACCCATCGCACGACTTCTGCCTTCTCCGCGGGGGCGCTCCATACACCCGCGATGTCTAACTCATAACCGGGCTCTCTCAGAGCAAAAGCCGTATCAGTCAAGCCGATACGGCTGACTGCCCCGCGCAAAGCCACAATGATCAACTTGCAGGTTGTCGGCGCATTGTTGATAGCCGTCGTGATCGCCGCAATAGCGGGCTCGCTGAGTTCCCGCAGAAAGAGGTTCGTTTGGAAATGCGCAACGGGCGCTACGAGAAAGCCACTTACCGCCTGAGCTTCCAGATAGGACTTGACCTTGATGCTGTCCTCCTCCGGTTTGAGCGCGCGGAGCGGACTCACCAAGTCATTCCCCAGCCGCGGATCACCGCAGTAGAAGAAATCGATTTTGAGTCTTCGCCCCTTTTCGGATGGCAATAACTGGGCAAACGCGTCCATTTCGTCCGGGGCCCCTTCAAGAAACCTGGCGAAAGCCTGCACGAGTTCCGGAATGCGTCCCACTGGATATGTCAGTGCTCCTGACAGAACGGGGCCTACCGGATGGAGCTGATACTCCAGTGCTGTAACCACACCGAAGTTGCCTCCTCCGCCACGGATCGCCCAAAACAGATCTGCATTGGACTTCTCGCTGGCCTCGACATGCTTCCCGTCGACGGTCACCACTTGCGCTGATAGCAGGTTGTCACATGCGGCGCCGTACTTCGGCATCAAGTGACCCTCTCCCCCTCCAAGCGTTAGACCGGTAATTCCCACTGTTGGACAGCCTCCGGATGTCGTCGCAAGCCCAAAGCGCTGTGTCGCTTGATCTAGGTCGCGCACCAGCGCACCAGCCTCCACGCGGGCCACGCGTTTGCCGCTATCTACCTCAACTCGTTTCATTGCCGAGAGGTCAATCACCACCCCTCCATCGCACATCCCGTACCCGAGCCGGCTGTGTCCGCCGCCGCGGACTGCTAGTGGCAGATGGTGGCTCTGGGCGAAATCGAGAGTCCGGGCGACATCGGACGGGCCAGTGCAGCGTACGATCACCGCCGGGCGCCGATCGAATGCTCGGTTGAAGATTGAGCGTGCTGCTTCGTACTCAGAGCCATCCGGCGTGATTACATTGCCGACAATTTGGGAACTCAGCTTGTGGATCGCCCCGGCATCGAGCTGAGCGCGATTTTCTTCGAGTAGCTGACGCGATTGATCATTCGCGCCAAGCGGGTATGCGTAGAATGCAGCGACGGACGCCGCTTGTTGAAGGAACTGTCTTCGGGTGGTCAATGCCATATTCGACTCCATTAAGCGCGACCAAGATCTTCGCTGCGACCTCCGACAACGGGGAAATATTAGAGTCTGCGATGTTACCGCACCTGAACAACTTGATGGAACGGTGTTGAAAGGATGCAGATCTCATCTGGCCACCTGCCCCTTGACACACACAGATACATCGAAAAGAGGTGTGACGTTCCGGCTCCGAAGCTGCCGAGTAGTCGTTACGCCTACAACCGGTCGGCGCAAACTGGTCGAGTCTCCGCGCCAGAAGCTAATTCCAGATAACTATTACTCTGCTCCTGCCCGCCGAATACTAGGCGCCGATCTTTCGCCGTGCTTCCATCAAGCACCTGCTCCGTTCCAACTCCTCCGAGTGCCCATCAGCAGGCAATCCCTTTCAAGTCATGGCGCATGATCGGTCGGGACGACTGGCGCCGAGCGACGGTCGTGAATCCGAGGCGCCGGAACGTGGAAGCCGTACCCGTGAACACGTTGGACGTGCTGCCCGGCCGCGTAATGTCGACTGGATATGCTTCGAGAGCCGGCGCATTGGCGCGCTTGGCCGTTTTCAATGCTTCGACGATGAGAGCCGACATAATGCCTCGCCTGCGATACCCGCGCCGTACATAGAAACACGAGATGGCCCAAACCGGCACATCGTCGACCGGCTCGAGAGCTGGCTTGCGATTGAGCCAGCTCAAATCCTGTCGCGGCGTGAGTTGACACCAACCCACGGCCCGCTCGCCGCCAAAAGCCACTAAGCCTGGCGGGGGACCCTTCTTTACGATCCCGCACAGTGCGCTCTTATTTTTTTCGTGCGGTCGCTTGTGATATTCGCCGCCGATCCTCAAATACATGCACAAGCAACCATTGCTGGCGCGCCCTTGGCGAAGAGATCTTCAAGGGCAGGCCACAGTGACGGCGTAGGCGGTCGGATCGTGAGTTTCATGTGTGTGTCTGTGTCTAGTTCCGGGTTCGTCTCTAACCATCGGGTGCGCCATTGCAGACTCTTTTGGTCTATTCGTGAGTAGTCTTGATTTCAATCGAGTCAACCTGTAAAGCGCGTGGCTCGCGGGAAATCTTTTCCAGGACGTCAACCTCGGCTTCCGTTGTCACTCCAAGCTCTTTGAACCTGCGCATACTCGGTAGAACGCGACTTTCCAATGATCCTACTGTTGCATCGAAACTATCGA
>JBPYDQ010000604.1:0-6697 GCA_051986135.1 Terriglobales bacterium
AGCAGCTAACGCGCCAAGTGCTCGATTCCGACGCCTATCTGTTTGCTCCCCGGCCCGCCTATCGCTACCGCGGCTACACCGCCACGATCGCGCCTTCCTACGAGGTCGCCCAGGGATTCAATCCTCCGCCCGGCGCCGACATCAATTACTACCTGAAACCAGGTTCCGATCAGGACGTTACGCTTGCGATTTTCGACGCCAAGGGAAATGTCGTCCGCGCGCTGGCGGGAACTCACAACCCGGGAATCAATCGTGTGTGGTGGAATCTGGAATCGGATCCCTATCCCGCCACTCGGGCCGTCCTGCGCACGAGCCCCATCTATGCGCCCTGGATGAAACCTGGTCGCAACGGGCGCCCGATGGGCACCGGCCTTTCCATCCTCGAACCGCCGGGTACCTACACGATCAAACTTACGGTTGGCGACAAGTCGATCACCCGGGCATTGATGATCATCAAGGATCCGCATTCGGGCGGCACGCCTGCCGATATCCAGGCGCAGGTTGCCTTCTTGCAAAAGGTCCAGGCCAACCTCAAGAGCGCGGGCGACATGATCGACCAGGTTGAGGTGGTTCGCGGTCAGCTCGAAAACCTGCCAAACGAAGAAGCCTCGAATTCCAGTGTGAGCGAGGGCTCCCTTGAACTCGATCAAAAGCTGATCGATTTCGAGGAGCATCTCCACGATTTGAAAGTTACCGGAGGCCAGGATGGCATGCGGTGGCCCGCCGGCTTGATGGAAAAGATCTTCCATGTTGCCAGCGATGCACAGGCGGATGATTTCCGGCCCACGGACCAGGAAATCGCTGTCAACGCCATGTACACTGAGGAAATCCGCCGCTTGCAGGGCCAGCTGGCGCAGCTGATCAACCAGGATGTCGCCAATTTTAATAATTTCCTGAAGCAGCAGAATCTCGCCACGATCACCACGGCGGTTCGACGACCGTCAGTCGCACGACATTAGTGGATGGGACAAGAAAGGGTGTTGATATCAGAGTAGTGATTCGCGACGGACGAATAATTTCAGGGTACCCGACAAACCTTCCAAGGAACCGATAGAGAGGGTGATGGAAACAGCATGACCTGCAAGAAATCCAGGCCCACTACAGTCCCTTCGGCAAGCGCTGTTGACTAAGGATGGCCGGACGTTTCTGGAACTTTTCGACGAATTCACGTTCCCACGGAACATCACTTATCCAGACCAGATCGAAGCGAGCCGCAGCTCAAGAGGTGGCACGGACGGAGTTGCCCTGTAGGGACCGGGCTTGTTCTCGACCTTCATCGTATCGCCGAGCTGCTCCGCGAGCCGTCGATGCTCGCGTGTGAGCTTCGACGGCAAGACCCTAAAAGACCCAATAAGATCAGCGCAGAACGCGAACCGCTCTAGCCCCGGTTTGGCGCGCTAAGCCCTGAATGCGTCAACTCAACGTCGATTGTGATATATTGGAATTGTGCAATACAGGTTGCACCCCGTCCGCGGAAAGGGAAGATCCCGCCTGAACTCATCTGCAAGCCCCGAGAACTGACTTCTCTTTTGCCCGTGCAGCGGACACCGGGCCAAAAAGGAGAAGTGTATGTCTCGAGAGCTACCCGCGAAGCCCAGCCTCGAATATCTGAGAAAACAAGCGAAACAACTTCAGCGCACGCTATTCCATGGCCGGCTGACCGATGCGCAGCACGCCCTGGCCAGAGAGTACGGTTTTGCCAACTGGGCAAGACTGAAATCGTATGTCATCACTCTGGGTCTCCCGCCCGCCGAAGCCCTGACTATTGCGATTCGCGATAGCGATGCGCAGCGGGTCAGAGAACTTTTGGAGAGCCACCCGGAACTGAGAACGAGGGTTGACGAGCCGCTGCCCAACTACGGCTTTGGCATCCATGCCCTCTTTGCCGCCGTGGAGCGAAGCGATCGGGCATCCATCGATGTTCTGGTGCGTGCCGGTGCCGACATTCGCAAGCGAACGGAATGGTGGGCCGGTGGCTTCGGCGTGCTCGACGATTGCGATCCGAGCCTGGTGGATTTTCTCGTCGAACGCGGCGCAGTGATCGATGCGCACGCCGCGGCGCGACTGGGGATGCTCGCGAAGCTGGCTGAATTGGCCGCCGCGGATCCGAATGTGCTCCACGCACGCGGTGGAGACGGGCAAACGCCGCTGCACTTTGCCTCGACCGTGGAGATTGCCGCATTCCTTCTCGATCACGGTGCTGAGATCGATGCACTCGACGTGGATCACGAATCCACGCCAGCCCAGTACATGCTACGCGTCGAGCAAAAGCGGCATTATCCACATGATCGCCAGGACGTGGCGCGCTACCTTGTCTCGCGTGGGTGCAAGACCGACCTGCTGATGGCGACCGCGCTCGGCGATCTGAACTTGGTGCGGCGGCATCTGGATATTGATCCCACCTGCATTCGCATGAGCGTCACGGAGGAGTGGTTTCCAAAGACGGACCCTCGCGCAGGGGGCACGATTTACTTCTGGATGCTCGGGGCCAATCGAACTGCGCATTCGGTGGCCCGGGACTTCGGCCATGAGGAAATATTAAAGCTCCTGATAGAGCGTACCCCAGAGGATCTGAAGCTCGCTCTCGCCTGCGAACTGGGTGACGAAAGCACATTTGACGCCTTCCTGGCTCTAAATCCGGACACAGCCAGAACATTGTCGGACGGGGAACGGCGAAAGTTACCCGCAGCCGCAAAGAGCAATAATACGAAGGCGGTTCGACTTATGCTGGAGGCTGGCTGGCCCGTCAATACTCCGGGGGAAATGGGAGCCACAGCGCTGCATTGGGCCGGTTTCAACGGCAATGCTGAAATGGCGCGTGAGATATTGCGTTTCCAGCCAGACCTTGAGATGAAATCCCAGGAGTATGCGGGAACCGCGCTGTCCTGGGCTCTCTACGGTTCAGGCAACGGCTGGCACCGGGACACGGGAGACTTCGTAGACACCGTTCGCGCGCTACTGCACGCTGGAGCTGTTCTACCGCCACACGCTGAAGCACTCGAACCGAGTGACGCCGTGTTGGAGGTGCTGCCATGAAAACAACCGACCGCCCCCTCGCGGTCTTGATTCTGTCCTGCCTATACATTGCGGTGGGGGCCATTGGATTCGCGGCTCACTTTCATTTTCACGAGCTGATGACTCTGCAACACGACAGCTTGTGGATCGAACCCACAGAGTTGCTGGCGGTGATTGCTGGAATATTCATGCTCTGTGGCTGTAATTGGGCACGTTGGCTCGCGTTGGTCTGGATGGCTTTTCACGTGGCGATCAGTTTCCCGGCCGTCCGCCAAGTAGTCACCCACTCGATCATTTTCGCCCTGATTGCATGGGTGCTCTTTCGTCCGGACACTCGGCGTTATTTCAAGTCGCTCAAAACAGTGTACGAATAGCAGAAGAAATCGTGATCAGTCCGAGGGTTGGAAGGCGCTCCGGCTCCCTACCCAATGATACCCAGCGAAGTGTCAACACCGCCAAAACCGCCGCTTGACTCAGTTGCTAGACTCAGTGAGCGCAGAGTGCGGGGATTTTCGTACAGTCCACCGTTTGCACCTCTTGGGAAGATGGAACTGGAAAGGAGCCGGCTACGATTCGAATTCGGTTGTGATTCCACGCCACGTAAACGGCTACACGCGAAGGGGCGAAGCCATCGTGAATGCCAGCTACGTTGACATGACGATTCCGTACGCTGCCGGTGGCCTGTGTTCGATAACTCATGACCTGCTGCGATGGGAGCAAGGGTTCAGACACTAAGGACCCCAATGCCTATAGCGTCTACCGCTGCGGCGCGCTCACCGAGAGTGGCCGGCTCGCGATTGCACCGGAATAACCTCGTTCTTTCGCTATTCGAGGAGTATGGGATGATGAAGCTCTCAATTCTCGCTTTGGTTTGCCTCTTGCTTCTCAGCACGCGTGGGGCGCTCGCGCAGGACGTGATCGTCGGAGTGAACGTCACGAACAACGACGGTTCCGGTTCCGTTTCTGCATCTTTTCAGGACGAGGAAATTAAGCAACTAGTGGAAAGCCATGTCACAACGATCCGCATCGGACTAGCGTCTTTCAACCTTGATTTCATCATCAAAGCTCATCAGTACGGCATCGGTTCTATCGTCATTGTGATGCCTTTCCTTGGTGTCAAGGGCTGGGCAGATGTCGTTTACTCCAAGGCTTCACCGGAGGTGTTCACCGAAAGGGTCAAGCCGATGCTCGATAAGCTGGAGGCGGCGGGCGTGCAATTGGTTGCGTTTGAACTCGGAAACGAAATCAACAATTCTCGATTTAATGGCGATCTCCCTACCGCAGGCAAGGGGCGCGAACTACGATTGGCCGATCTCAAGAATCCGAATGATCCGCAGGCACGCCAGGTTGTCATGGGCTTCAGAGCTTATGTGCGGCTTATGGCAGCTCTGAAAGACTTGCGCGGCCATTCCAAGCTAAACCGGCATACGCCGATTATCTCCGCCGGCCTGTCGCAAGTTCATTCTACTCCGTTCGAGGTGACGCTCCGGGACGCCATTGAATTTTTGAATCAAAACGGCATGGACAAGCTGGTCGATGGCTACGGAATTCATGTTTATCCCAGCGGCGATCCAAAGCGGCCAGTCTCGGCGCGGATCGCGTCGTTTGAAGAGGACATGTTCTCGGCATGTACCAGCAAACCATGCTAGATTACAGAATCGGGTTTTCGCAACGATGGGCCCGATGGTCAATATTGTCCCGGCAACAACCTGGTTCTGACCAAGGTGGTTCGGGATATGCGTACGACGTTCGAGCACTTTGCGACGCGTGGCCAATTGGCCGCGATCATGTACTATGACTGGACTGCTAGACCGGGAGCAAAGGATACTTTCAGCGTTTTCCGATGTGGTGCTCTTACTGATGCAGGTAAACTCGCCCTAAGCCCGATGAGATAGATGCGCACCGACCACGCCGTTTCCCGAGTCAGATCCAGACCGAAGAGTCTGTGTCGCGACTCGAGCGGGGGGGCCGTTTATCAGTGCCGGGAGGATGATTTGCTCCCCCGCCTGCTCGCCATGCTTCTCTGACTGGTCCGATTCGTCGTTCTAGCCAGGGTTGTCTTCGCCAGAACGAGGACAATGCTAGTGACGTACAGCGGGAATTGGGCGAGTCGCCCCTGAACAAATTAAGGTTCAGCGAACATTTCCCCGCCAATCTCCGAGTAGGCGCTGCACGTCTAAATCATCACCTGTGAGAAGGTTTTGGTTCGCGACAGGGTCTTCTGCCTGATATGCTTCCTGAAATATGAATCTTTACCCACGCCCCAAGGGGCTTACCGAAAGAGCAGCCATAATGTCGGTAACAAACGCCCTTGGTTGGCTAATCGTCGACTGGTCTAAGCCTCACGCCGCGCTGATCTTCTGGTTGTTCACTCTCTTGATCTCGGCTGGATACGTAGTCATCTGGTTCTACTGGACGGGGCACAACTGGGCAAGGATCTTGGTTCTTGTTACATCGCTGCTTTGTCTCTACAACCTGCGTTACATGCTCGGTTCGGGAATTATCGAGCAGGTCATGATCGGGGTCGAAGCGGGACTCGCGGTTTTTCTTTTGTTCTGGTTGAACACCCGACCGCTGAAATCATTTTTCCGCGCGTCACAAAGCACGTAGCCTCGCCAAGGCCGGGAATTCCAGGTCTGTCGATTACAACGTCCACGGAATATTGCTTATCCCGGATCGAAGTGAGCCGCAGCTCAAGCAGTACGCACGGACGGAGTCTTCGGCAGGAGCCCTTCGTGGAGCCATGCCTGGATTCAGATCAATGAAGGCTCCAACCGTCGTCTCGCGCCACAACGTGGAATCTTATTCGCTTTCTAGCAGGGTAGAAAGCCGAAACCTGTGGGACAGAGTAGCTATTTGTTGATGTCCTCTTTTGCTTCCAAGCGTTTGATGAGGTTTTCCAATGGGGACCTCTGCGAGTCTGGAGCCCCGGCAAGAGCTAGCTTCATTTCTTTCACCGCTCCATCAAAATCTCCTTGCGCGCTGGCTATCCGTGCCGATTCATAGTGCGCCACCCAATGATCGGGATTCTTTTGAATGTTATCTCGAAAAATGTCAAACGCTTCGTTCTGCCTGCCCTCTAACTGGAGTCGGCGGCCGTAGCTGTTTAGCTGTAGCGCGTTGCCCATAGCCAGAGCTTTGTTCCGGAGGGTTATAGCTTCTTCCTTCCGGTTGAGCCGGTCGAGAGCTCTGACCTTCGTGATCAAATTGTCAAATCGCTCTTCAAGCTGAATCGACTTGTCGGCATAAGCCAAAGCATCCTGCGGGCTGAGGTTATTATCGAGCAAATAGGTGGCTGCGTCATTCCAGGAACTCCAGAAATACTGCAACCGGCTGCGAAGTTGCTGATCGCGGAGGCTCGTTTGCACGATCTCACTGGTGTTCACCGCGATTTTGAATGGCACTGCCACTTTTTCCCATCGCATCGTAACGGCTACCGAATCGGGCGTGGGATCTTCGAAATCGTAAGTCAAAGTGTCATGCATGTCGGTTGGTTGCGGTTTCACGGTGACGCGAAGTGCGTCCTCCGCCGGGTCATAGGTAAAGCTGCCCCAAGCGTTTGCTCGCTTGGAAAAGATAACGATCCACTCGTTCTCCCCCGGAATCATATGGAGGCCGTAAATTCCTTTCGGCAACGGCTTGCCCTCGACTGTTACCGGGTCGCTAACCTCAAAGGTCGTAT
>JBPYDQ010000605.1:0-4457 GCA_051986135.1 Terriglobales bacterium
GATCCGGCGGCGATTAAAGGAACTGAGGAGAAAGTACAAAAAGCTTTCCGGGACGCTTTCTTTCAATTGGATCGACGAATCAGTCTTTTCCTGTGCCTTCCTCACGCGTCGATCGACGGGATGGCCCTGAAAAAGGAACTGGATAACATAGGTCGCCAATGAGATTCGGTCTACTCGCTCGAATCAGCGCCGAGTTTGTCGGAACAGCCTTTCTTCGGATGGCTGTCGTCGGTTCTGGGATCATGGGCGAGCGACTGGCTGGCGGAAACGTTGCAATCGCCTTGCTGGCGAATACGATTGCGACGGGAGCGGCCTTGGTGGCACTGATTCTTACGTTCGCACCGGTTTCGGGAGCACACTTCAGTCCCGCTGTATCGCTAGCGGATGCATGGCAACGGGTCATGCGGTGGCGCGAAACTCCCGGTTACGTCATGGCCCAATGCTCGGGGCCACTATTCGCCGCGTGCTTGGTGACATGCAGATCGATTCCGCACACGCCGTAAGTTACGCATGAACAACGTGCAAAAACCCTATCGGGGACCACTGCAGGCCGTGATTCTTGATTGGGCGGGCACCACCGTAGACCACGGAAGCTTGGCCCCAATCCGTGTACTGCAGAAGGTTTTCGCGGATCGCGGAATTGAGATCTCCGAAGAGGAAGCTCGCCGTGACATGGGGGTTCTTAAGAAGGATCACATCCGATCTCTTCTCGCCATTCCCCGCATTACTAACGCGTGGAAGAATCGTTACCGGCAGGCTCCGGGAGAGGAGGAAGTGGAGACGTTGTTCGCCGATTTCATCCCCCAACAGATTTCCTGCCTCGCCGAATGCTCGTCGGTGATTTCGGGAGTAACCGACGTCGTCGAATGTTTGCGCGCTCGTGGGCTGAAGATTGGCAGCACAACCGGGTACACACGGCCTATGCTGGATGTGCTTCTTTCTCATGCCGCAAGGCAGGGTTACGTCCCGGATTGCGCTGTATGTCCGGACGATGTCGGGGCTGGACGTCCGCTTCCTTGGATGATTTATGCAAACGCCATTCGCATGAAAGTCCATCCCCTCGAAGCTGTAATCAAAGTTGGCGACACGATCAGCGATATTGAAGAAGGCCTGAATGCCGGAACCTGGGCCATTGGGGTATCCGGAACCGGTAACATGATCGGTCTCACGGAACCGGACTGGCGCGCATTGCCGCGGGGTGAACGTGCAGACCGCCTCGAGGATGCACGTCTCAAATTTGTCGACGCCGGCGCGCACTACGTCATCGAAAGTTTGGTCGATCTCCAGCAAGTGATCGGCCACATTGAAGTCCGCCTGCACGCAGGCGAACGTCCCTAGCTCTTTTCCCATAGGGCAGCGAACCAGCAAAGAACCATGATGGCAAAGCCAAACCGGCTGGTGCAGTGGCAGGTTTTACGGTCCTGGTCATGGTTACTTGGTTACTCAGGCTACTATCGTTGCCGATCGAATTCCGATGGGGGCCACGCGTAGGTATCGGCTGCAGTCGTTGGCTGCGGCCAGTCGCCGGGCACCCTGCTCGAATATGCGCATCCGTGCCGCTCTAGGGACAATCGGCCGGGGAGTCGAAGCTAAATCCACTCCTAGCCTCATACAAAACCGGTGTCCACTGCCGACGCAGTGATGTTGCCAGCGCTCTGAAAGTTTCGGTACCATTGCCGGGGTTCTTCTGATTTCCATCCCGGGCACGACTGGACGTACGCGCGCCGTTTCCGCAACCCTCGGTTGAAACGATCAGCTTCTGATCAACGCCCACTATCCCAACCTGTCAAGGCGAAAGCGATCCGACTACCGGCGTTCGATGCGTATTTCAACACTCTATAAGCGGGTTTTTGGACGATACCGAGCTGGATCACAGGAATGTTCTTGCCCTCAATTTGTACTATTTGAAGCAAAAGCGAGTTAATGAGTGAAAACTTCGGTCAAAGGGCAGACGACTTTTGTCTGCCCTTTTTGTTCAGTTCACCCAAGCCGTCTGCTCCAGCGCGCGAATGTACTCGATGACCGAATCGCTCCAGCCGTCGATGTTCACCCACTTGCCATAGCCGACGCCGTTCCTGTAGCTTGCCACATTGATCATGTAAGCCTGCTTCGTGAGCGGGGCCGGCGCCACGGTTTGCGGATCTTCCTGGTACCCCAGCACAGTAGTCGTGTCCGAGTAGTGCCACTGGCCGTCGGTAATGACGATGATTCGGTTATAACCATCGCGGTTCGCTGCAGCCACAGCGAGTCCGCCTCGGCTCCAGCTGTTCTTGGTCGCAGCCAATCGATCGCGCAGCGCGAATCCGCGTCGTGGAGGAACTTCGTACGCCTTCTCGTTGAAGGCATAGACGTTCACCCGATCGGCAGTCTCACGAAGCAGAATCGCTAGCCCGGCAGCAGCCTCGAAGCGATCCATGTCGCTACCTCGGCTAAGCCGCGCCATCCACATGGACGGGCTGGTATCCACGACCAGCGCGGTCGTTCCCGGCAGCGGAGGCTGGTTCTTGAGCGAGCGGAACATCGCCTGTTCAAGTTGGGCCTCGTGCTCGGGAGCCTGACGCGCGGCGGCAATGAAACGAAACGGCAGGACGCGGTCCGTCTTCATCTCCCGCAGCGCAGCGATGACAAGCTTCTCACTGACTTGGGCGTCGCGCATGTTGCGCAGGTTACCTAGCAGAGCCAGCGCACTCAGCTTCTGCTCGCGAAGCAGCCGCTCCCAAACCTCGCGCTTGTCGGCACCCGAGCTGAGAGCAACCTCCCACGTGTCCGGCGTCGTCAGGCGTCCCCAGATAAGGCGCTTCCACACCGATGCCTGCACTTCGTCACGCGGCTTGGCGTGGCAGAGGAAGAGCACGTCCCGCAGCTTGATGGGCCCGCCGCAGTCGTACTTGGCGAGCTGATACTCATCAAACTTCGGGAACGCGGCTGCGAGCCCCTTCTTAACCTGCCCCGAGAGCGGCATGCGCCCATCCTTCCAGTAGACGGCAACAAACTCGGTGAGTTCGTCAGCACGCTGGATGATGCGAGCAAGCGTCTGCGAAACCGGTGCCCTGTGCGTCTTGTGACGCGCCATCTCGCGGACAAGCAGGAGCGGCGCATGGCGCAGCTTCATCTTCTCGCGAGCCTCGACGGCAAATGCGGCAACCCTTTCGGCCGCGACCTTCGGCACTAGCTCTGCGATGCGGCCTCCGATTTCGACGCCGTCTTCGTAGAACTGGCTCTCCCACAGCAGGCACGCCAGCACGGAACGACGCAGCTGCAGCTCGGGCGAAATGTGCCGAGCCGGCGTGCCCTCATCGGTGCGAGATCCAGAGTCGAGATTCAGTGTGTTCTTGGCCATCAGGCGCCTCCTTTCGCCACTTGCTGGGGAATTGGGCAACGACGGTGTTGTCCGATGCTCTACCACTCAGCGACAGGGGCGAAGCCATGGCTGGAATCGAACCTGCGGGCTGTCGGATTACGAAGTAACCCTCGTCTTCCCCACCCGAGAAACCCGGCCACCTCTCATCGCCGGCGAACGGACGTTGCGGTACCGGCACCGCTGCCCGCCGCCGACCGGGGTTGGCACGACCCAAAGTAACCGGCATCTATCGCCACCGGCGAACCTTTATTCCATAGTTGCGATCACGTCTTCCGAACGTTAGCGAAGCCTACTCCAGAGAATCCCACTTTCTTCCGCGCCGGTTCAGTCGGGATGACCATTCGGTCGCGGGTTGGCAAATCTGGGTTCATACTGTCCGCGCACTCGCGGACTCGGAACGGCACCTTGCATGTTGAAACAAACACGCAGAAGATCGTTTCCTCGGTTTCGCGGAACCTTTTTGGGAGGGCGCCCAGTAGCTGGTGCGGCAGAGTGATTGGTCACCATCCGCTCTCGTGATCTCAGTGCATGTGTTCTTGTCCATATAGATTCGTCTTCTAACCGCCATTTGCCAGTTCTCAGGGACAGGCGGGTCCGCGTCACATGATCAGTGGCCGGGGAACAGACGACAACGGAACATTAGGTGTCCTTCCATTTAAACCACACGGGCATACTTCCCGTGGCAGGATTCGAACCTGCATCACCCGCGTCAGAGACGAAGTAACCGTCGTCTTCACCACCGGCCAAACCCGTCAATATTCGCCAGGGAGATGAAAAGAGAGACTCGGGACACGATTTTCTAGTAGTTCTTGTTTCGCGGCTACGTTCTCCCAGCAGCTATGATGCCCGACAGGGCTCGCTACTCTGCGTGTCTTCGGTTTGGCGAAGTATCTCCTCTCTTCCAGCCACCGGCGAAACTTTCCTATTTCTACTTGCTTTTCCATCCCACCGCATCCATTGCCGGAGGCAGATCCTCTCCCTGGACCTCGTGCAACATCTCGGGAAGCGGCAGCAGGGGTTCCATTCCCCGAACTGCGCAACATCGAGCGATGCGCCAGCACTACGTTCACCACAGCGCTCAAGTTCAAGCAGGAGT
>JBPYDQ010000606.1:0-4987 GCA_051986135.1 Terriglobales bacterium
ATTCCAAGCCTTTAGGGCTTGCCGCAACCACTACCTTGGGTGAGGGCGGCAGCGCGAGAAGGCTGCGATTCCTGATTACCATCTTGATTACGATGCCATCTGAGCAGCGCTCGAGAATTTTGTCTGGTCCCGACTCATCCCTCCGTACGCCTCGGCGGCTTTGGCCGCCGATAGCGCTCAATCAAGGGCCGCACACCGCGATCGCAGGGAAATTCAGCCGCGTCTTCTAAATCCTTTGCCATCGCTTTTCGAAAACCGCATGGGTGCCAGAAACCGGGGCTCGGCATTGGGCGCCCACTGGTCGGGTGCGGCGAAAATGGACTAACCCAATGGGCATACTGGGAATGCTGATAGGTGGCCTATTTTCCACGATATTGTACTCACGAAATATGCGGCAACCCTTGAAGAAGGTCCGCGGTCGGGCAATGAGCAGGAAAATCAGAGTTGCACTCGGATCGGAATGGCTCAGCTTGATGTTTGCGGGGGGAATGCCCGCAAACTAGAGCAGGTAGCAACCACCTGGGAACCATGCAGGCGCTTCTCGTCTGCTGACGGAATGGGCTGGAATTGACCCGCTATTTCGCGTCGATATGCAGATCGATGTTTATGACAGACCGATTGTCAAACTGACTCACCATCTTCGTATCGCTCTTCTGCCCGTTGTACTGGGCGTAGATTTCGTAATCGATATCGGGGGTGAGCGCTGGAAAACGATAGCCGCCGTCCTGGCCTGCGATATACGTCTTGATCGTGCGCGTGCGCGTATTGGTGAGATACACAACCGAGTTCGCCAGAGGAGAGTCGTGCTTATCCAGGACTTTGCCAGTCACGGTCTTGCCCGAGGAGGTGTCCTTCTTATCCTTATATGGTTGCGCCGAGGCTAACAGACCGACCAGAAGCAGCCCCAGCGCCACCACCGATGTCGGTTTCACAACTCCCCTCCCGAGCGCTTCCATCAGGTTCTCCGCTATTTTAGATGCAGGCTGATGTCGGCTCGCTCGTCATTTTGGATCTCGATGGTGACCGGTTCTCCTGCCGCTAACCTCTTTCCATTCACGGGCTTGTAGCCCTTCAGATCCGCCCAGACAACGTATTTGGCCTGTCCCGCGGGTACTCTTTGAGCAAATTCCCCGGCGTGATCCGAATACAGCTCCCATTTCGGTTTCTTCTGATCCAAGCGGCGGATGTGCACTTTGACTCCGAAGACCGTGAGGTTGTCCGGCCCGTACACAGTACCGTAAATCAGTGCGTAAGGTTTTTCGGATTTGTTCGATTGCGGCGGGTCGATGGACCCTGCCGACCTCATCGAGATTCCACACAGGATTACGAACAAAATCGACGCGTGGAGGAGCAATCGCAGCGCGTGCCAAGGGCGGTGGCGCTCAGGAGTAGTCACCGTCTTCTGTTTCCTCTTCCTCTTCCTCGTCGAATTCCTCCTCCTCGACCGGTTTCAGCTCAATTGGGTTGACGGTAATGATTTCAAAATCCGAGCCGCACTCGGGACACGAGACAATTTCGCCCTCGTCGACCTCGTCTTCTTCAATGTCCAGATCGGTTTCGCACTCAGGGCAGGAAACCATACTTTCCTCCATGTCAGGTTAAAGCGCCTGTTAATATTTAGATTCTCCGCCGCCATAAGGTCAAGTGCTGTGGATTAGCGACCCGCGGGCTGGCACTCGACAACCGGGAGAAAATCACCAAACCCTTAATTATGCTGCCAACTTCCAATTCTATGATTTTCAGATTTAGCGGTGTGATGCTCCTGCTGGCGGCTGCGTTTCCCGCCGCTTCCCGGAAGAGGCAAGTCTCGGAGACAGGAGTTAACGCCGGAGTGCCTGATCCCCAAATTGAGTCGGCAGTCGAAGGCGTTTCCGCCGCGCAGGTCGAGGCTGACATTGAAAAACTGGTGAGTTTCGGGACGCGACTCACGTTGTCAGCACAGGATCCCGCATCCATTGCCGCGGGCCACGGCATCGGTGCAGCACGGCAATGGATTGAGTCGGAATTCGAACGCTACTCGAAGGACTGTGGCGGCTGCCTGGACGTAAAGAGGGACAGCTTCAGGCAAGCGCCTGCCGAGCGTATTCCTCAGGCGACGGATCTTACCAATGTTTATGCGGTGCTGAAGGGGACCGACCGGGAAGACGCGAAACGAATCATCCTGGTTACCGGCCATTATGATTCACGCAACAGCGACATCCTGGACGTGAACGGCGCCGCACCGGGAGCCAATGATGACGCCAGCGGGACTGTGGTCAGCCTCGAGTGTGCCCGCGTCTTAAGCAGGCTCAAGTTCCCAGCTACGATCATTTTTCTTACCGTCGCCGGCGAAGAGCAGGGCTTGAACGGGAGCAAGCATTTTGCGGCGATGGCCAGGCAGCAAGGGTGGAACCTGGAAGCGGTGCTCAACAACGACATTGTCGGCGGTGACCGCAATCCCGAACAGAACGCCGGCGTGGTTCGGGTTTTTTCCGAGGGGGTACCCGTGGCTGCTAGCGAGCAGCAGATTCGCATGATTCGCAGCTTGGGCGGCGAGAACGATTCATCCTCGCGCCAGCTGGCCCGCTACATCGCCGAAATCGCGCGGACCTATCGGACACCCGTCGAGCCGCTGCTGATTTTCCGGCTGGACCGGTATTTACGCGGCGGCGATCATTATGCCTTCAATCAACAGAGTTTCGCTGCGGTGCGCTTTACCGAATATCGCGAGGACTTTAATCATCAGCATCAAAATATCCGCACCGATGGCGGAATCGAATACGGCGATCTCGAAAAGTTCGTGAACTTCAACTACATCGCGCAGGTGGCCAAGCTGAATGCAGCGACTCTGGCCTCCTTGGCCGCCGCTCCGGCGCCTCCGGCCAATGTGCACCTGGTCACGAAAAATCTCGAAAACGATTCGACGATCACCTGGGATTCGTCCGCACGAGCCATCGCCTACGAAGTACTGTGGCGCGAGACATCCAGCCCCGACTGGGATCATGTGGAAAATGTGGGAAACCGAAATCGCACCACAGTGAAGCTTTCGAAGGATAACGTGATTTTTGCGGTGCGCGCTGTCGATGCCCGACATCACCGCAGCCTGCCGGTGACGCCGTCGCCCGAGGGTTAAAAAATAGGGAATGGTATCGGAAGGCGCTCCCTCGAGCTGCGAGGCTTTAAGAATGCCGTGCCAGGGAAAGCCCGCACTGTGAAAGGCGCTGGCGGCAGGGGCGCCGTCCTCGTTCTGCTTGCCGGTTCAACATTTGTTTTAAGCCCAAAGACTGCCCAGGCTCTTCTCGAGACTCGTCGGTTCCGATGCCAGCTTGGCGTCGGCCCTTACCCTTATCTGCGCAGGCGCTAGCCGGTTTCACGCTATGCAAATGGCACCTTGAGCACCGCGCCGGCATTAGTTGGACTTTGGCACTCGGGTTTCGTCTCTTATCCGGTTTCGAAAGCATACTTTTCTTGAGGCGGCTGGCCAGGAGAACGGCACACATCCCGGAGCATACTTGCCTGTGCCGCCGCCCCCCGGGGTGTATTGGGTTAATTCAGAGTAGCCGATTGCTTATGGTGAACAGCAGGACACATCCGGGCGACTGCGGTATGCTTATTGTTCAGGTGGCTCTGAAGTCGGAGGAGCGGAACTAGCAGGCACGCGGTAATCGCTGCCACTTTTTTTATGTACCGCGGACGTACACTGTCGCTGAGCTTTCCCCCGTTCACCCCGTGGGTGAAGCGCATCATCATCGCCTGTGCCGTGATTTACTTCGGCCAGGTGGTCATGGGTGTCGTGGCGCCGAGCAGCAATTTTTATATCGTCCACTTCTTTGGCCTTGTTCCCGTTCTTGTCCTGCATGGGATGATCTGGCAGCTGATCTCCTATTCGTTCCTGCACGCCGGGCTGATGCACTTGCTCGTGAATATGCTCACCCTATGGATGTTCGGCTCACAGGAGGAACAGGATTGGGGATCAAAGCAGTTTCTTGAGTTCTACTTGTTTTGCGTAGTCGGTTCTGCGCTGGTGACCATCGCCGTGGCCTATTCGCCGCTCCCCGGCGTGACCCCGGCAACGGCCACCATCGGGGCTTCTGGCGGCATTTATGGCCTGCTGATCGCGTTCGGCATGTTGTACGGCGATCGCGAGATCTTCATGTTCCCGCTGCCGTTCATGATGAAGGCCAAGTACATGGTGGCCATCATCATCTTCGTGGTTGTTATCGCGACCTTCCAGCCTTCGCAAGGGGGTATTGCGAACTTCGCACACCTGGGCGGTTTGCTATTCGGCTTTCTATACATCAAGTTCCTGCCCCAGCGAGGCCTGTTTTATGGCTTGACGGAGCATTATTTCCGTATCCGTAATGATTATTACCGCGCTAAGCGCCGCCGCGCCGCCCGCAAGTTTGAGGTTTATATGCGCGACCATGGCAACGTTCCCGGCCGCTTCGATGAGTACGGAAACTATGTCCCGCCCGACGACAAGGAGGACAGAAAGGGGAAGTCGGGATGGGTAAATTAATGATCGATCGTTAGCCCGCATTTTCTACCCAAGCGACCTGCGCAATCTGATATCGCGCGCCTCGATTCCTTGTTTTTTAGTTTTGAGCGGTCCCGATCTCTGTCCGTTCCAAGCCTTATTCGCGATTTCCTCGTCTCGCCTGCGGCACGCGAAAGTGGCAGGCTTGCGGCTCTTTACGGCCAATCTTCGAAGGCGCGGGATTTCAGGTTTTATTTGGTTTTTTTTCTTGCTCCACGTTGGTCCGTCGCCCGCCCAACCGTTATCGGGAGAGAGCCTGGCAGCGACCTTGGAAGCTATATCGGAAGCGAACCTTCGGGTTGCGAGCCTCGGCTTAATTCAGTTTGGTTTGTTGGTGCGCCTTAATTAACTTTCATATTCGATTGGCAGGGAACGAGAATGGTACTCTCTTGTCCAAGTCCAAAGTGCGGACCGCCAGTTGAGCGCCGACTACCAGCTCTGAGTAATGCTGGTTGGCCTCTGCTTTTTTCC
>JBPYDQ010000607.1:0-4839 GCA_051986135.1 Terriglobales bacterium
GACCTCGGAGCACTCGAGCGCGTGCTGGTTCCCGCCGGCGGCCAGCGGCAGATTGCGCTAGGCGAACTGGCCGATATCCGCACCAGCAGCGGTCCCGCCATGATTCGCGACGAGAACGGAATGCTGACCGGATATGTCTACGTCGATGTCGCCGACCGCGATCCGGAAAGCTACGTCACCGAAGCGCGCTCGTTACTGCGGGAACAGGTGAAACTCCCTGCGGGATACGCCCTCTCCTGGAGCGGCCAATACGAAGCCATGGAACGAGTGAACCACCGTTTGACTCGGGTTGTGCCACTCACGTTGTTGATCGTCCTGTTGCTGTTGTACGCGAACACGCGTTCCCTCACCAAGACGATGATCATTCTGCTGGCGGTTCCGTTTTCCGCCGTCGGCGCCGTCTGCTTCCTTTACTTGGCCGGTTACAACATGAGCGTCGGCGTCTGGGTGGGGCTGATCGCGCTGCTCGGCATAGACGCTGAAACCGGCGTGTACATGCTCCTCTACCTCGATCTGGCTTACGAGGAGGCGCGCCGCCAGAGTCGGCTGCGGAACCTTGCTGACCTTCGCGAGGCCATCGTTCAGGGCGCGGCCAAGCGTCTTCGCCCCAAGTTTATGACCTTTGCCACCATGTGCATCGGCCTGCTGCCGATCATGTGGGGTTCGGGCACCGGTTCCGAGGTCCTGAAGCGCATCGCGGCCCCCATGGTCGGCGGAATTTTCGCGTCGTTCGTTCTTGAATTGCTGATTTATCCCGCGATCTACGCCATCTGGCGTCAACGCGCTCTGGGATTCGATCTGATCGCCGAAGAGTCTGTCACAACCGGCTGGGTTGGCGCTGTCAACGACGAACAAAACAATCTTGTCACATTCGAACCGCACCAGCTCACTTAAATCCCCGATCTTGCGAAACTGCAGGTGTCACTGCTTAGGTTGTAGCCTTTCGAGGCCACGGCCCCATAGCAGTTTCTGCCCGGCCCGTGCTGTTCGCGGCAATGCTGTTCTGAACAATACCAAACCCATGTTAGGCCCCCTTAAGAACAATAGTGGACGGACCCAGACCATGGCCCTGCTGAGTGGCAGCCCCGCCATTGATGCGGTCAACCCCAGTGGCTGCACCAACCTAGATTTCCACCAACTCCAACTGCAACTGCCGGAACGACTGGAACCCATCCAAATTCAAAATGTAGTGCAGACCGCGTTATAGGCGACACTGAATTTAAAAGCACTTAACTATCTTTTTGGCCGTTTACTGACGAACTTGGGCTAGCACAGCCAACTCTAGGCACCGGCTGGGAAATCAACTCATCCGAGGAAAGAAGCGCGTAGTGGAGAAATAATAGAAGACCGCGACCTTGGTTACGTTCTTGGCGGCAATTCCTGGGCGAGGCGAGAGAGTCAATGACCGGAACCGCCCGCTGTTCCGGTTCTTGATTTGATCACTTGTTTCGCTGTACCGAACGCACCTGTCCTCATAGCGAAGATTTTAAGCGCTGACCGCAAACATCCACCACGCGCAATTGAAAGCCCATCTCTGCCAACAAGTAGCCCCACAACCAAAACTATAGACTTCCGATCCAAAGCAGAGGATGGGAACTGTTTCGGTGACTGTGCTTCTAGCCTCGAGCGGGGGTCGCGTTTCGTGGTATGGTACTCCCCCACACGGAACCCGGTTCTCTCGCAGCGGCCGTTTTGGGCTAGGCTTTGTCCCGCTCCACCTGACATGCCTTCAATGCTTGCGAGCGGTTTCGACGGAATCAACTTGGCGACTTCCGCACTGAACTGAGGTATCTTCTCGTGCCTGTCTGTATTGACGCCAGGCTGTCGGAGGCCCAAAGGCGCGTAGCCTTCCCAAGAACATGAATTTGCCACTTCCTTCCCGACCACGGGAGCTCCGGGCTGGTCCCGAGAGCCTATTTGCGGTCAGCGATCCTGGGTCAATCGGAGGGTTACAGGAATGTAAGGGACAAAAGTCCGACAGAATCTCCGCTCCTTGATCTGGAGCAAAAACCGAAAGGGTACGCTGATGCTAAAAAAGTGGAAGTCAGCTCTGCGGAGAAGTGCAATAACCGATTGTCGCGGAGCAGCTTTCACGGTATTCTCCCCCGTTGGCTGATGGCGAAGACGTACGTTTCTTCAGGCTTAGTCAATGGCGGCATGGTCCGCCGGACATAAGTGAGGGAAAGGGGTGAGGGTCGTGACGCAGATCCGCCCAGGGTTCGCGAAGCACGGGTTTCACATATCCGGCCGACTGTGGCATAGCATTGGGTGGCGCGCCCTTCAGATCGGAGTGGCCCTTGCAGTCTGTTTTTTCGTTTCCTTTGCCTGCGCACAAGCCTCTCCGGCAGCATCGGGGATCCAGCAGAGAAAAGAAGGGCAAGCGACTCCTGCAGTAGTCGCTCCCATCTCACAGCTGGCGCGTCCCCAAGTGCCACTGCTTTCCTCAGCGCCGTCGGAACAGACTCTTTCCCAACCACCGGAAGTCTCCTGGGATGGCAAGCGACTGACTATCGATGCGGAGAACTCAAGATTAGAGGATATTCTGCTGGACGTCCGCAGGAAGACTGGCGCTTCGGTGGACTTTCCAGCAAACGCTGCCGCGGAACGAGTGGCCGTGCACCTAGGCCCCGCACCAGCGCGCGAGGTTCTTTCGTCGCTGTTGTATGGCACCGACTTTAACTACGTGATCCAAGCCAAGGACGATGACCCCGATGGGCTTCAGAGTGTGGTCTTGACCGCACGCGGCAAGGGAGGTGACAGTACAGCCTCCGATAATGTCGTGGTCGCAGGCGAGACTATGAAGACGCCAGGAATGCGCCTGATGCGCGGCTATGCCGCGCCGGGCAAGCCCGCGTTTCAGGCCACCGCAGAGGCTGCTCTTGCGGCCGAGCAGGCGGCTGCCGACGGTACCGCTCCTGCTGCCGAATCGTCCGCTCCTACCCACGCTGCGGCGCCAACCGCAGGGCAAGGTTCTGCAGCTGGTGCGGAATCGGCCTCGGCGGGTTCTCTGCCGTCCAACGCAGCTCCTGCTCCCGCAGATGGAAGTACCCTCACGGTCAGCGATATCCCGCCAACCACGGTCCCAACTGCGACGTCGGAAGGCAACTCCTCGGACCAATCCGAGGTTTCCCAGAGGATGCAAGACATGATGCGAATGTTCCAACAGCGACAGCAGATTCAAGCGCAGCAGAACAAGGCGGCGTCTACTCCAGCAAACTAGTCCACGCTCAGATCGGAAACACAATGCGCACTGGGGTGGCAACGTGTGTGACGAGATTCAGTTCTAAATCTTCACCTTTGTGGCTTTGAAACTGTCTATGGTGAACTTCTAGCTTGACATCCTGTCGCGATTGACAACGCCAGCCGTCGATGTCCTTAGTTAGCGTTAGCTTAACTGGTAGGTGAGAGCAACGCCGAAACGCTTCGCGGCTCCGCTGCCAGGAACCTCGTCAAATTTCGACCAAATGCTGTGATCTTTCAGGCGATCATCTTCCAGACCATCACGGCTGGGAACCACCGCTCGCATGGTGCTCGTGAGATTTGCCCTTTGGCGCCGCTTCAGCGTACGATCGAAGAAGTCAGCGGTGGCACCGTACGCCTTAATCCAGTTCTTCCACATCAGGAAGCCATGATTCTCGGCCGGGAAAATCATTTCCTCGAAACCGATATGTTGTACCCTTAAGCGCTTTACCAGGTACGCCGTCTGGCTGAACGGTACATTGCGGTCGCATCGCCGTGAATGAGAACGACCGGCGACTTCCACGTGTTCACATAGGCCTCAGGCGATGATTCCCACGCGAGCTTGACGGGCGCTTCCGCGTCAGGTGGCTTTAGCGCCAAGTTGCCGAAGTACGGCTGCTCTGTCAGGAACACGCTCCAATCATGTACTCCGTGATAGTCCACTCCGGCCTTAAAACAGATCGGAATCGTGTGCCAGACCCATTGCCGTCAGGAAGCCGCCGTACGATCCGCCCAGAGGCCAATTTTATCGGCGTCGACCTCCGGAAGGGAATGCAAGTATCGTCCCGCTCGGACCACGTCTTTAGTATTCCGACACTCCTCGTCAGGACGAGTTGGGCGTCTCACGGAATGCCCGTCCGTAGATCATGCCACGCCGCTAATTCACCGACAGTACCAGCCAGCCTCGGTGGCCAGATACTGATTCGCCGCGCAGGCATTGTGGTAGTAATCCATGTAGTGGAAGCCCAGCACCACATGCCGGATCGGGCCGCCTGCACAAAAACCAGTCCCGGAATCTCTCCTTTCGCATCGCGCGGAAGGAAGAGTTTGCCCATGCAGGGTCAGCCCACTGTCACAACGAAAGATGACTTATTTCGGCGTTAGCGCGGCAGACGGGAAGTTCGGCAGCCCTTGTCTTGCGACCATCTCTCGGCCGCCTGGCTTTACTTCGTACGGCATCGCGCGTGAAGTGGCAGTCGATCACTTGTAAGCGACGCTTTTGCGGTCGCCAGTTTCGACTGGGGCCCATTTGATCGTTTCTCCGCCGGTCAACGCTTGCTGCTGCGCAGTGATCGGTGGAATTTGTACTTCATTTATTCTTGAGCTTCTGGTTTGTCCGGCAATCTATGCATTTAGAGGGAGAACACCATATTACCGTCGGTTCTGAGCAGCATCGTCACTTCCTCCCCCGCGCTCGAAACCGAGCGCGCCGAAGCGCTTCAGCTCTGACCTCGGCGCACCGGCTGACCGCTCTTGCTCCGCTCACTCTCCTTTAGCATCTGCAATGCGGCAAGAGCTTTGTCATGATGCTCTTGCGTGTACCAGGAGGGCGCATATTGTTCAAGAAGGTCAAACAGCTCGGTAAGTACCTCGGCTAGC
>JBPYDQ010000608.1:0-10838 GCA_051986135.1 Terriglobales bacterium
GAACCACCAGCCACTTCAGCCTCGCCAGGGCCCTGCGCTCGAGGCGACCGTTCGACCCGCCCACGGCGGGGTTTTGTCCCATAACAAAAAGGCCCTCCAGCTTGCCATCAGCCATGTCCAGCCAATATCCGAAATGCGAGTGATCACCGGTGACGCGAGGGAGCCAGTCGAAACCCCAGTCATTCGCCTTCGTGGCACCATCGCCGTAGTAGGCCTTCATCAGGCTGACAAAATATTTTTCAAAAGAGGACCACAGGCCTGTGCGGGCGCTGTGTTTCTTAATGTAGTCCTTGAAGGTGTTGGAGTTCGCCTCAAAGTGAGGCATGGGTAGATACCCTGGAAGAATGTCATAGAGAGTCGGTATATCAGTAGAGCCCTGAATGGAGGCATGCCCACGTAGGGCTAGGACCCCGCCGCCTGGCCTACCGATATTGCCCAGCAGCAACTGCAGAATGGCTGCTGTGCGGATAATCTGCACACCCTTGGAGTGCTGCGTCCAGCCTACCGCATAACAGATGGCGCCAGTTTTGTCTGGACCCGAAGCGGAGGAAAAGGTCTCGGCGACTTTGAGGAATATTTCCGGCGAAACGCCGCAGAAGCGCTCCACCATCTCGGGGGTATAACGCGAGAAATGACGCTTTAATACCTGAAACACGCAGCGGGGATGTTCGAGAGTGCGGTCTTCCTCATATTGGCTCGTTTCCTGCGCTTCTCCGCCCCGATCTTTGTCGTGACCGCCACCGGATTCTGCCTGTCCTGATTTATGGTCGGCGCGCCCGGCTTGGAGCGGCGCTCCCTGGTAGAGCCAAGTCTCGGGATTGTACTCTTGCCTGTTTCGGTTCCAGCCGGAAAACAGCCCGTCGAGGTCTTCCGTGTCCCGGAAGTCCTCGCGCAGGATCATGGGTGCGTTGGTGTAGTTGACGACGTACTCGCCGAATTCCTTGTGGTTCTCGAGAACGTAACGAATCAGTGCGCCCAGGAAGAGAATATCGCTGCCAGCACGCAGCGGCACCCAAATATCGGCCATTGCCGAGGTGCGAGTGAACCGCGGATCGACGTGGATGACTTTGGCGCCCTTCTCGCGCGCCTCGACCACCCACTGAAAACCTACGGGATGGTTCTCGGCCATCGACGATCCCATGATGAGAATAACGTCGGCATTACTAAGATCCTGCTGCGCGGTAGTCGCTGCGCCGCGACCAAAGGACGTGCCCAGACCGGGCACGCTGGAGCTATGTCATATACGAGCCTGGTTGGAGATCGACACCATGCCCAGGCCTGCTGAGAACAGCTTTTTGATCAGGTAATTCTCTTCGTTATCGAGGGTCGCTCCCCCAAGGTGAGCAATGGCGGTCGTTTGCATGACAACGCTGCCGTCTCGCCTTTCCTGGAACGTGCGCTTACGGCTGTCCCACAGCCGGTCGGCAACCATGTCCATGGCGACGTCGAGGTCAAGATCCTCCCAGCTGGCTGAATAAGGCCGGCGATATTTCACTTTCTTCAGTCGCCCTGGATGCGTGTGCAGCTCGAAAGTGTCGGCGCCCTTTGGACACAGATGGCCGCGTGAGATCGGCGATTTGGGATCGCCTTCAATGGCAATCAGCTTGCCGTCTTTGTGGAAGACCAGTTGCCCACAGCCGACGCCACAATAAGGGCAAATTGATGGTGTTACCTGAGCGCCAACTGTCTTCGGCCGGAGGTTGCGGGTGTTGGCGCTCATCGCTTCGGTGCCCGTACCGTCGGCACCAGTCTGAAGTTGTCGAATAACCGGCCAGCGGGAGAGCAGGTCTCTCAGCACACCTCACCCCTTTCAGAAATCAGTAGGAAAGCTGCTGGCAATTTTGAGGACGGCGTGACAGCGCAGGTTGTACGAGAGTGTCGGCCGGGTAGCGAATCGTGGATTGTTGAGCCTTGGCCGATGTCCCCCGGCTGGTTGCTATTTACCAGATCGGATTCCCTATCGGGTTTTCTTCACGTCCTTCCGTTATGATGAGCTCAGGACCAAATGTTCTCCAAGCGCACGAATTGGAAGCTGACGCCGAATGCCCTGACGCTGGCGCAACGGGAAATGGCGGCCGCGGGAAGGGAAGTGCTGGACTTGAGCGCTTCCAATCCGACGCGGGTCGGGTTGAATTACGACAGCGAAGCAATCACAGGGTCGCTGGCGCAAGCTTCCGGACTGGATTATGAGCCGCAGCCGAAGGGCATGCTTGTGGCTCGCCAGGCCGTTTCTGATTACTATCGCGAACAGCACAATACGTTCTCCGTCTCCCCGGAGAATATTATCCTGACCAGCAGCACCAGCGAAGCCTACTTCCATCTTTTTCACCTGCTGTGCAATCCTGATGACAGGGTTCTGGTTCCTAAGCCTAGCTATCCGTTGTTCGATTTTCTGGCAGATCTGTCCGATGTGAAGCTGGTCCCCTATCCGCTGATCTATGACCATGGTTGGCAGATCGATTTCGTCTCGTTATACCAGGCAGTCGATCACCGGACCAGGGCGGTCGTGCTTGTGCATCCCAACAACCCGACTGGTTCCTATGTGCACGAGAACGAATTTCGACCTCTGAACGCATTCTGCAGGGAATATAACCTGGCGTTGATTGTTGATGAAGTCTTTCTGGACTACGCGCACGATGGGGCGAGTCGCCGTACCTTCGCGGCTAATCCAGACGCTCTCACTTTTACGCTGAGTGGATTGTCGAAGGTTTCCGGTCTGCCGCAAATGAAGCTGGCGTGGATTGTAAGTAGTGGTCCGGAGGAGCAGCTCGCCTCGGCAATGGATCGGCTCGAAATCGTTGCCGACACATTTCTTTCGCTAAACACTCCGGTCCAGTTGGCGAGCCCGGTATTGCTGAAGCAAAGAAAAAACATTCAGCCGGTGCTGCTTGACCGCCTGCGAGCTAACTTGGAAGAACTCGATCGCCAGTTGCCGCACAGTTCAAGCTGCAAGCGGCTCGAGACAGAAGGGGGCTGGTATGCAGTTTTGCGAGTTCCGGTTACCCAGTCTGACGAGGAACTTTCCGTCAAGATTTTGCGCGGCTGCTCGGTGCTGGTGCATCCCGGGCACTTCTACGATTTTCCCCAGGACGGTTATCTGGTTCTGGGCCTAATCACGGCCATGGATCAGTTTAGGGAAGGAGTACGTTGCGTCCTCCAGCTTGTCGATTCCGATTGAGATATTCTGCGAGGCCGACTGTAGCATGATCGACATAATTGAGCACGGACGGATCCGGGAGTTGCGCCTGAACCGGCCTCCCGCCAATGCGCTGACTCCCGAATTGCTCGTTGAGTTGATGAGCCAAGTGAAAACTGCTTCCCGTCAGGGGGTCCGTGCGCTGGTTTTGTCGGGCGTGCCGGGGATGTTTTCGGCAGGGCTTGATATCCCTCGACTACTCAAACTCAACCGCCTGGAAATTGCCGCTCTTTGGAAGACGCTGTACGATGCTATCGGCGCTCTTGCCTGTTCAACTATTCCCATATGTGCGGCTGTGAGCGGTCACGCCCCTGCCGGCGGAACTGTTCTAGCCATCTTTTGCGATTGGAGAATCGCCGCCGAGGGCCCCTTCAAGATCGGTTTGAGCGAGGTTCTAGTTGGACTGCCTCTTCCGCCCATCATTCTTCACGCGCTTCGCCGGTTGGTTGGCCCCAATCAGAGCGGGAGACTGGCGGTCCGAGGATTGCTCCTGAGTCCGCAGGAAGCGCTTCAAGTTGGTCTCGTCGACGAGACAGTTCCAGCAGAAGAAGTCGTCGCGCGAGCGATCCAATGGTCAGAAGATCTGCTCACCATTCCGCATGTCGCTATGGCATATACCAGGCAGCAGGCGCGTGCTGATCTGGTAGCGCTCTTCGCCCGTGATTTGACTAGCGAAATAGAAGAGGTGGGAGAGGCTTGGTGGCACCCTGACACGCAAGCCAGACTGCGGTCTGTTGCCGATCGCCTGGCGAGGAAAAAATCATAGCAGCTTCAGCTCTTCACCAGAAATGGGTTCGAATCCCTCTCCTTGCCTATGGTGGTCAACTCGCCGTGCCCTGGAACTACGACGGTTTCATCCGGCAGCGCCAGGACGCGCTCATGCAAAGATTGAATGATCTTTCTGTAAGATCCGCCCGGAAGGTCAGTGCGGCCGATGCTGCCGGCGAATAGGGTATCGCCAGCAATCAGCTTCTTTTCGGGAGCAAAATACAAACAAATGCTTCCTTCCGTGTGCCCGGGGGTATGAAGCACTTCGGCGCCGAGCGACCCCGCAGCGATCTTGTCACCATTACTAAGGCTTTGATCAATGCGCACATCTCCGGGATTAGGCATCCCAATCCATGCGGCTTGCACGTCCAGCATTTTTAGCAACGCGTAATCGCTCTGATTTAAGAGAATGGGCGCGCCGGTTGCTTTTTTGAGCTTCATGGCCCCGCCGACATGATCTATGTGGGCGTGTGTAATCACGATCTGCTTTACCGTGAGCTTATGCTCACGAACAAGATCGAGGACCTGGTCGATATCATCGCCGGGATCGATTACCATCGCTTCCCGTGTGGTTTCATCTCCGATGATCGAGCAGTTGCACAGCAGCGGTCCGACGGGGAGGATTTCGTGAATCATTGATCGGTCGTACGTCTTTTGTCGTTAGTCTCTGGCAGAAACCGGAAAGCCCTTCCCATAAAATCTACGGGCGCTCTCGCTGAAGGTTGTCTGTCAATAAGGACCGGCCAACGGCCAAGGACCAAAGACTACTTTTTCGCCGGGGCTGTCGGTTCGTGTGCTGGAGTGACGGGTTGCGATTTCGTCTGCGACGTTTTCACGTTCGACAGCACCGACGTGGGTCCAGCCCGGCGTGCAACAAAGATGGACAGCACAATCGAGGTCACCATGAAGATAACCGCAGACCAGGTAGTTGCCTTACCCAACGCACTGGCCGCGCCGCGTGGGCCAAAGGCCGTCTGGCTGCCCATGCCGCCGAAGGCGGCGGAAATGTCGCCCGCGCTGCCGCTCTGCAGAAGGACAACAATAATAATGAAAAAGCAAACAATAATGTGAACGATGGTGATCAGTATAGTCATCTATTGCAAACCACATGACCGGCACAGCCGGCCCTTTCTCGCCTGTAGGGAATTCTGGTCGGGAAGGGGGACTCAGAAAAGCCCCTTTTTGTCATCTTCCGTTCCGTCTACAACTTAACTTCAACCTGCGCTTTCACTAGTGTTTATCATTCGCCAGCGTTGCTATCGGTGAACCACCGAAGACACTCGGCGACAGCGTTGTTCATGAAAACACTAAAGGGCATCATTGCCCTAATCACGGCTTCGCCTTTTCGCGCCAAGCCATACGGCAGGCCCTGGAAATAGCCTAATTTGCAGGAAATCGGCTAATTCGACAAGGTTTACAGGCGCGAAAATAATACCTTTTTTATTTTACCTGCCATTCCCGCGAAGCGGCAACCTTCGCTCGATCCGGCCCGAGCTGAGCGCTCGTTCGGCTCGAACCTAGGAATGCCACAGAGATTAGGGTTTGCACCTCTTTTCTTTAACATTATGGTTCGGATTCCCGCTCGCGGACCGAGCAGCTGGAGTGGTAAGGCAATAATGCCTTACAATGGAGTCAGAAAGGCGGATTCATGACCACGCTCACGATTACCGCGAAGGGCCAAGTCACTTTGAAACGGGATCTACTCAAGCATCTTGGTGTCGGTCCGGGCGAGAGAGTCGAGGCTGACAAACTGCCGGATGGTCGGCTGGTCGTCAGAGCAGCCGTACAGGACGGCGACATTTCGGATTTCATCGGCTCCCTGTCACAACCGGGCAGGCGGAAGCTCACGCTTGATGAGATGAACAAGATCACGGCCCAAGGATGGTCCGGGGAAAAATGAAGATCACGGCCGATACGAACCTGCTCATTCGAGCTGCTGTTCAGGACGAGCCGCACCAAGCCCAGCAGGCGGCCAAGGTTTTGCAGGAGGCCGACCTGGTTGCCGTGCCTGTCCCGGTTCTTTGCGAGTTCGTCTGGATCCTCCGTCGAGGATACAAGAAGTCGGTTTCGGACGTGTCGGATACGATCCGTAGACTCATGAGGAGCGCGCATGTGGTCATGAACCGGCCAGCAGTAGAGGCCGGGCTGGCCGCGCTCGATGCGGGTGGAGATTTCGCCGACGGCGTCATCGCTTATGAGGGAGACTGGCTCAGGGCAGAAGAGTTTGTCTCGTTCGACTCGAAGGCGGTGTCTATATTGAGGTCGCAAGGCACGCGTGCCATTTTGTTGTAATCGCGACCCCACTGGTCTATTAGCGACAACCGTCTCCAACTCAAATCATAAGGCACCAGCCAACTTACGCCTTAAGCCACAAGCCTTCTGGTGGGAGGAAGGCATTTCCATCGGAATCCGAGGAAAATTGAAGCCCGGCTCTCTCCCTCTTCCTTTAATTAACTGAAGCCAGACTCGTTTGTCCCAGCCGGGTTGTCAGCGCTCGATCCTTGAGGGGGCGGACGACATTCGGTTCAGGACATCGCCGACAATGATTTCAACGAACTCTGAAATCGTCACTCCCAGCAAAGCCACCGTTGTCTCGAGGGTCGAGGTGCGGGACATCAATCGAGTGATCGAGAGCATCCTTCCGAAGACTTTTACAAGAATACTTGCGGTTAAAGAGGCTGAACATCTCGGCCGGAAGCTCGAATCGCAAGCATTGCTTGATCGGGATGTTCTTTAAGATTGACAAATCCACGCCGGCGAAGCCCCGTCCAAAAACCCAGTTCTGGAGACATCGCCATTGGGATCTGATCGACCTTGTGGCACGTCGTGATCAGAACAAATACTTCAACGAAAATTGGATCAAGCGCGGCGTTCCCACGACCGATGTGACCTGGGTGAACGAGCTTCCGCTCTCAATATCCGTATTCGACGGGTTCGCAAACGAAGGATGATTGAATAAGTTGAAAAAGTCCACACGGAAACGCAAACTCTGCTGCTCAGTGATCCGGAAGGTCTTTCCCAACGTGAAGTCCACGTTTTTCTGAGAGGGCCCGATCACACAATTCCGCGGGGCTGTCCCATAGGCCGTCGCATCTCCAGGTTGGCCCGTAGAAATCGGCAGGACAGGATCCGGAACATACGCTGACGGGTTGGCCCAGTTCGCCAGTTGCGCGCTCATACTGCCGTGCGTCAAAGCATTGCCGCAGCCGAATCCCGGAGCGAAGTTCGGCGTCGCCAGGTTGGGACTGCTCAATGCATACGCGCTTCCACCAGCCGAATCGACGGGCGTAAAGGGTGAGCCTGACTGCAAGGTCACGACCCCGCTCACTTCCCACCCGCCCATCGCCTTCTGCGCGACCCCGCCCGAGTGCGAATAGAACGGGAGCTCATAGACCCAGCTACTCACAAAGCGATGCCGCCGGTCGAAATCGGACAGGCCTCGCGATGCCCGGGCATTGGTCTGATCGTTGAAGCGCGTATCGAAAGCTACCGACGCAGTGGAAACGTCATCGATTGACTTCGCGTAGGTGTATGCCGTCTGCCAATAGAGTCCTCTTTCGAAGTGGTGCGCCAAAGAAAGCTGGAGCGAGTTGTAGTGGGAGTCGGAATTGGGAGCGAACGACTCATACGCCGCTGGTGCCAAGGGAAGCAATGGGGCGCGTGCATTGGCGTTCTCCAGCGTGGAATCCTTGATCACGCACGGTGTTGCCCCGTCACAACTTACCCCGTTCAAAACCACGGGAGTCTGGGGCGTTGCCAACGTGGCCTGGTCGGGATCGTACGTGGCACGAAGACGCGACCCCTTGCTGCCCACGTATCCTACTTCCACCACCCAGTTCTTCCACACTTCCTGCTGAATCGTAAAGTTCCACTGCTGCGTTGTGGCCGCCACCCAGTGCAGCGGGACATTGAGGCCGATCAAGCCGTTTCCGTTGCCGCTGAAGATCGGACTGCATTCTGATTGCAATGGGTACTGGCAGCCCGTGTTCGACATGCGGGTCAGGAATGTCGGCGTGGGCACAAAATTTGCGCTTAGTGCTCCTAAGGGGGGAATTCCGAGAAAGCCGGTTGCTGGATTCGGCTGAAATAGATTCGCCAAGCTATTCGCGCCGGGCAAGAAGTTCACCGCGATGGGGAAGAAGGGAGCCGAGAACGATAGGTTATCAACTGCACCCAAGTCTTCTCGAACACTGTAGATGCCGTAACCGCCACGCAGCGAAGTAGTATGCCTCCCGCCAAGGTCATAAGCAAAGCCAATGCGGGGTTCCCAAACGGTGGCGTAATTATTGTTCAGCGCGCCCCGCTGTTTTGTGGCGTTGGTCAGGCCCGCAAGATTGAACGTCTTGGCGCACGTCGGATAGACAAACGGCTGCCCCGTGCTCAGACCCAACGTCGAATCAGTATTTCCGAGATGGCAGAGCTCGTCGAACGGCGCTCCGAGAAATTCGGTACGGAAACCAAGGTTCAAGGTTAAGTCTTTGCGCACGCGATAATCGTCTTGGGCGAACAAGGCACGCGCCGGAATGCGATAGTCGTGCGTGCCTACTCCGCCTCCTGCTTCGCCGAACAGGGGAGCGCCGGCAAGGAAATTCTGAAAATCGGTGCCAAAAGCCGGGTTCCCTGCGAAGAAGAGAAGCCCGTTATCGGCTACCGGAAGGCTGCGGCGAATCGCGGTCCGGTCAAGTTCTCCTCCGAAGCGGAACTGGTGCGCGCCCCGCGTCCAGCTCACCGTGTCCAGCCACACAAAACTGTCGGAAAGCGCCGACTGCGGTTCTTGGGGGAAAGGACCAAAAGCGAAGGCCCCGAAGGTGAAGCGATAGATGTTAGGATCGCCGTTGCCGGTTGGTAGATTGATGCCCGCCTCGGTGTTTGTGACCGGAGGGATGTTGTGCAGCTTGTCACTGATGACATTGATTCCGAAGCGGAATTCATTCACCAGCGTATTTGAGAACAGGTGGGTCTCGGTGACGCTGCTGACACGATTATGCAGGGGAATCGCGAGCGGAAAATTCAGATTGTTGGGGGTGGGTGCTCCGCCGGTCTGCACCTGGAACGAATCAGCACCGAATGGCTGGAAGGTATCGGAGTTTGCCCAAAAGAACCGCAGCGCGAAGCGGTCGCGACCGCCGCGAAAATCCTTGTCCCAGTTGCCGGTAAATTGGTCGTCGGTGAATTTTCCCGGATCGGTCACCGAAAAGGCACCCGTGTTCACGGCATAACTGCATTTGCCGGTAGCAGGATTAAAGGTAACGGAAGTTCCTGCGGTTCCTGCAATCTGGGGAAACAGAAATCCACCCGCGCCCGGGCCAAACTGGTTGCTTCTTCGATTGAGCAAGGCCAGCGCTACCGGATCGATGCCGGTAAGATTCACCGCCGCGCACTGAGGAGTCGCTGCCGTACTGAAAGTTCTTTCCAGTGATGCCGCCGAGCGGTCCGCAGGGAGAATCGGAATGCTGGTATTGATGAACGTGCCCGGCGAAGCTCCACTGCGCTGCCTCGTTCCCTGATAATTCACATAGAAATAACCCAGCTTCGCCTTAGGCCCAATCGGCCCGCCTAGGTCGCCGCCGAAAATGTTCTGCTTGATCACCACTTTCTTCAGGAAAAAGTCGGTCGCATCGAGCGCAGTGTTGCGGAAGTATTCCCACGCGCCCCCGTGAAAACTCGCCGTCCCGCTTTTCAGCGTCGCGTTGATGTTGCCGCCGCCATTCCGCCCCTGCGAGGCGTCATACAGACTCGTGCTTACCTTGAATTCCTGGATCGAATCAGGATTCGGCAGCGGCGTGTAAGTCAATTCGCCAAATGCAAAGTCAGCGACGGAAATCCCGTCAATCAGGTAGTTGTTATTGTCTTCGCGCCCGCCATTCACGTGGATGTACACCTGCCCGCGACCCAATTGCGAGGCATTATTCAAGTCTGAAGAAGCTCCGGCAGAAAGCGTCAGCAGCTGTTGGAAGTTTCTCGTGGCGAGCGGGAGAGTTGTAATGGTCGTCGAACCGATAGATTCCCCTGTAGTGGCCGCGGTCGTCTCCACCGTTGCGACCTGCGACTGTACCTCTACTACTTCCTTCGCGGAAGGCACCCTCAACACGGCAGTGAGCCGCGTGGTCTCGGTGATGCGCACTACGATCTCGTTCAGCTTGCTGGGGTCAAATCCCGCGGCACTGACTTCCAGCGAGTAATTGCCGACAGGCAGCAAGGTGACCGTAAATGTCCCCGAAGCATCCGTGCTCACTTGCCGCAGCACCTGAGCAGTCGCCTCGTTGATCACATTTACCCTCGCGCCGGAAATGACGGCGCCCGATGCATCCTCGACTGTGCCTGTGATGGCGCCGGTAGCCCCACCTTGCGCGAGCGCCAACGTAGTAAAGCACGCCACCGCCATGACGCCCAACAATGTTCTGAAGCACGACATACTTACCTCCCACGAACGGTTCGAACACCTTGACAAATTTCGAACCAAGTACGGGTTAAGAAATGCCGGTGAAGATAACCTTGGGGGGTATATCACTAGTATTTAGGCTTGTAAAGCACTTCGTAGTAGACGAATCCCCGTTGTTTTGTCAACAAATTGATACACGAATGGAGTCGTGTGCAGGCGGTTCAATCAGCTGCACTGAGCTATTTCCCACTGTTGCCGGATTTCAACCGTCAACCCGTGGCCCAAAAAAACTTGGACTGGTTAAGCCCCGCAGACAAACTCGGCTGACAATCTTAGGTCAATCAGGCGGCTGTGTCCCCCATCATTAGGCACTTACATCAACGGAACTCACCGAGAGCTCCTGACGTCAAGCAATGGAGCAATGGACTGGTTGCTACCAAGTGGGATACTCTTTCCTGTATTCCGTGGGAGGAACCGCCATGCCTGTTACAG
>JBPYDQ010000609.1:0-4011 GCA_051986135.1 Terriglobales bacterium
CCGAAAAGCGCGAGGGCGAGACTGAGGCGCCACAATCGCTGGACCGCCCAGGCGAACAGGCCGATTGAGGCGCCCCAGACTGTCGCGATCAGCAACAGCACGGCCCATCCGGCGGCACGCGACATGCCGCCGTGAACCGCCAGCACTTCGGCAATCCAAGGCACGCAGGTCAAGACAAAGACCAGTCCGTGCAGGAATCCACAGAAGAATGCAATGAGCGGACGCGCTCCAAGAATGCTGGAGAGCAGCAAGGCCAGACAAAACCAGGAGTACAGGCCAAGGAAGGAGCCGTGATATGAGAGCGAAAGGATCGCGCCACTCGAGGCTGCCACGAGCAGGCGAATGCCTGCCGGCATACCGGGCAGCCGATGAGGCCGCAGATACAAGTGCCATGGCCGGGATGACATCAGCGCTTGACGTAGAACGCATTGAAGCCCGCGCTCTCAAGCCCCTTTTTGGTAGCCTCGGCGGTCTTTTGGTCTTTGAGCGGCCCCACTTGCACGCGGTAATATTTGTCCTTCTGCGGATTCAGAACGACGACCGCGTAATGGTTTTTCTGCAAGCTGCTGGCAATGGCGGTGGCATCGTCCTGGTGCAGACACGCGGCCACCTGCAGCATAAGAATTCCACCCGCGGGTATCGCAGGTGCGTTCGCAGTGCTTACGACGGTTTTCGCCGGAGTTGCAGCGGGAGCGAAAACCGTCTTCGAACTGACCGGTGTCGAAGCTGGCGGAGCAGCCGGAGCCTTCGGCGCAGGTTCCAGGCGCGGCTCGCTTTTCGCCGGCTTGTTATTGCTGTAGAACTCCCACTCGGAGTTGGAGGACGTAGCAGGATCAGACGCGCTTTCGTTGGGGAATATTGCGGGCGCTTTCTTTGGAGCAGGATCTGCCTTGGGGAGGACGGCGGGCTCCGGCCGGCTGAAGTTACCCGAGGCCGCCACACGCACCGGGTTGTCGAATTGGTTGCGGCCCATGACGTAGCCCAGGGTAAAGAACAGCCCGGAGAACAGCAGCATGATCAAAAAGAGGCCAATAACGTGTTTGCCCTCAAGCACACGTTCCCCGGCCCCCCGCTTTCCTCCTCCAGACGCCATGCCTACTTCGACGCACCTCCCAGAGACTTTACCCAGCTATTAATAATATCTATAGGGAGCGGGAAAACAATCGTTGTGTTCTTTTCGACACCTATCTCGGTAAGGGTCTGCAGGTAACGGAGTTGGATGGCAGAGGGCTGCGTCTCGAGTACCTTGGCGGCCTCGGCCAGTTTCGCCGAGGCTTCGTATTCGCCGTCAGCATGGATGATTTTGGCACGGCGCTCGCGTTCGGCCTCGGCCTGCTTGGCGATGGCTCGCTGCATCTGCTCGGGAATGTCGACCTGCTTGACTTCGACCTTGCTGACCTTGATGCCCCAGGGTTCGGTGTCTTGATCGAGAATAATCTGCAGCTTGGAGTTGACCTTGTCGCGCTGGGCAAGGATTTCGTCGAGTTCGAACTGGCCGACGACACTGCGGAGAGTGGTCTGGGCAAGCTGGGAGGTGGCGTACTGGTAATTTTGAACTTGGGAAAGGGCGAGGTTCGCGTCCACGACGCGGAAGTAACAGACGGCATTGACCTTCACGGAAACGTTGTCGTGGGTGATGATGTCCTGCGGTGGCACGTCGAGGGTCTCCAGCCGCAGGCTGACCTTGTACAAGGTTTCGATCGGCCAAAACACGAGACGAAGTCCGGCACCCTTGGCCTCCGGCAAAAGTCTTCCTAACCTCAGGACGACGCCGCGCTCCCATTCCTTGATGACGTTGATGGAATTCCAGATCCACAACAGTACAAAAGCCGCGACAATCAGCGTGCCTATCCCGAAAATCTGAAACATGTGCCCTCCTCGACTGTCAAAATCTCTATTTGCGGGCGAGTCCTGCGGCGCCGACCGGCTCGACATCAAGCTTCAGGCCCTCCACGTGGCGGACGCGCACCCGCGCCCCTTCCGGAAGATCTTCTTTGGAGGTGGCGAGCCAGAGTTCGCCGTGGACACGAACCATGCCTTCGCCGTTTGCGGACAACGCCGAAGTGACAATTCCCTCCAAGCCGATAAGCTTCTCTTTGCCCGTCGCGGTCTTCCACTTTCTGGACTCGAGCACCAGGCTCATCAGGAAGACCGTCAAGATCCCAAATGGCAAGGTGGTCGCCAAGGCCACGCCGACGCTTACCCCGCCCGGCGTTAATGGCGAGCGAATCAGGAACATCGCGCCGAGAAGCATGGAGACGATACCACCGAGCAGCAAAATGCCGTGGCTGGAGACTTTCGCCTCCAGGATAAACAACGCGAGTGCCAGGAGGATCAGCAAAACGCCGGCAAAATTGATGGGCAGCAGTTCCATGGCGTAGAGAGCCAGGACCATGCAGATGCCACCGACGACTCCGGGGGCAACCACGCCGGGGTGAGTGAATTCGGTGTACAGCCCCAAAGCGCCGACAAGCAGAAGAAGGAACAAAACGTCGGGCTGAACGATGCGCATGAGGAACCGCTGGCGAGCCGAAAGGTGAAATTCGGACACGGTGTAGTTTTCGAGAGACAGCTTTGAGGTTCGGCCGTCGAAGCGCTTGATTTCGCGGCCGTTCAAATTGCGAAGCAATTCGCCCTGACTGTAGGCGACCAGGTCAATGAGATGCCCGTCGAGTGCTTCCTTCTCGGTGAAGGCGCGGGCCTCCGTGATGGCGGTTTCGGCCAGTTGCGGATTGTGGCCGCGCTTTTCCGCAAAACTTCGCAGAAACGCCGTGGCGTCGTTGTTGATTTTCTTTCGAAGAACCTCATCCATCGGCATGGAGAACCAGCCGTTCATCAGAATCGGGGTGGCGGCGCCGGCGCGGGTTCCGGGAGCCATGGCCGCGACATCGGCCGAAAGCAGAATGAGGAAGCCGGCGGAGGCGCCCCGCGCACCGTCTGGCGCAACGTAGACCACCACAGGGACGGGGGAGTCGAGAATGTGGTGAATGATGTCGGTCATCGAATCGCTGAGGCCGCCGGGAGTGTCCATGGTGATGAGCACGAGCGCGGCATTGCGTTTCGCGGCGTCGGCGATACCTGCATCAATATAGTTCGCAAGGATCGGCGCGACAACGCCATCGAGTTTGACTGTGACGACGAGGGGGGCTGACGTGTTTTCGGAGGCAGCGCTGCTTGAAGCGAAGAAAGAAGCCAGCGCGAGAAGCAAACAGGCAGCCACGAGAAATATGAGGCCTAGGTACACGCTGCTGATTCTTCCACGAGTGATCATTGAGCACCTCCCGTGGGTTTGTTCTTCTGCAAATGCTCGAGCAATTCCGTTGCTGGCGGATAGTGAGGCGCGAGCTTCACGGCTTTTTCGACCTCGATGCGCGCGAGATCCGGCTTTTTCTGTTCCAGGTAAACGCGCGCGAGCGTGGTGCGAACGGCCGCGGAATCACGCAACGCCAGGGAAAGCTGCAGTTCATTGGCTGCATCATCCAGTTTACCCCTTCGGCGGTAGATATCGCCTAGCTCGCTGTGCGCCGAGGCGTTGCGGGGGTCGATTGCGAGCGCAGCACGAAATTCCTGTTCGGCAGTGTCCAGACGACCCGCAACGACCTCCTGGCGCCCGCGCCGCAAGTGCGCGACCGTGGAGTCTGTTGCCGAAGTGGTGGGATCGGAATCGGCGGCACGCCGGAGAGGCGGGCCATCGAGTTCCAGGCGCAAGGAGGTAGTGTCCAGTTCGGGCTTGACGCGCTGAAATTTGACGAATGAGTTGGTGTCCTTCGAATCCAGTTTAAGCAAGGGAAGGCCCTTCTCTCCGACAACCTCCTCCGCTGCGGTGCGCGCTGCGTCGGCTTCGGACTTTTTTCCCTGCTTGTCGAGCGCGTAGACGAGGAAGGCGCGATCCTCGGCGTTGTCGGGCTCACGGTGCACGGCTTCTTCAAAGTGGGTCGCGGCGACGCCCAGTTCTTTTTGCTCGAGGGCAAGCAACCCAAGGTTAAACGGATAGTCGTCCTCGTCGGGGTC
>JBPYDQ010000610.1:0-3396 GCA_051986135.1 Terriglobales bacterium
GATGAAGCGGATCACCCCGCGTATTCCTCCTGTTGTTTTGTGGAGTTGGTCGGGAAACGCCGGTGCTTCTCGGGTTTTTTGCGCTTACCTCCGGAAAAGAGCAGGCATAGCGACCGGGTGGGGCTAAGCAGGAGTTCCTTGGCCACGCGCTGCCTTGCAAGTCCATTCGCTATTCAGGGCAACTGATCTTCTTCGGCATAAATAGCGGTTAGTTCCTCAAGATCGTATTCTCCGGATCCAGCAGCAGCCTTCGAGTGCCTGGCGGAACGGAGATTCGAAATGCGGTGTCCGGTCCGTCGGCGAAGATTCGCGCGACGAAGACCCTGCGATTTCCTGTCAGCTGTGCAAAAATCGGAACTGATGTCACTAATTCGTATGGAGCATTTTTCTGCACGATAGTTCCACTGGCGGATATCGAGCGGCCATTGTCGGCCAATTTGACACCTTGCAATTGCAAATGAGGAACTGCCGTGCCGTTGATCCAGCTTTCGTAGAACCAATCGAGCCGCTTTTTGCCTTCGTATCTTGCGCTGGGCGGCAGCTCTTCGGTAAACCCTTGGAGCACCTCGCGGACGGTGACCGGCTTACCCGCGTAACGTTCTCGCAATTTGTGCAGGGCTCGAGCAAAGGGCTCCGAGGCGGGGCCATCTCTGGGGTGCTCAGCATCTGCCGGAACGTCATCCAGAATGTGGCGGAGCATGTGGAACAGCCAAGTCCCGCGGCCATAACTGATCGCCTCGTAGCCGTTGGGAAATTCCGAGGAAGACAATCGTAGTCCGAGAGTCACGGGACCTGCATCCTTCAGCACTGCGCCGGTTTTGTTTTTTTCCAACAGATTGTTCCGATATCGTGTCATCACATGATCGAAATTGACAGGATCCATTGATTGCAGCATCATCAGCGAACAATAATTGGCCAGTCCCTCGAACAGCCACTGATCTCGGTAACCCTGCCAATAGACGAGGTCGCCCCACCACTGATGAGCGGTTTCATGGGCAGTCACCTGCCGTGACAAAACTGCTTCCACCGGATCCGGCTGAATGCGGGCTCGTTCCTCGGGAGGCAGGAACGAGAAGCTGGAAAGGAAAACGAGTCCCGGCCACCCCTGGCTTAAGGGACCTGGCATCTGGGTTAGGCGCAAGGTCTCGTAGGGATAGGGGCCAAAGCGTTGCGAGTAGAAATCGATCGCCCGCGCCGCGGTGTCGGCTACCATCTGCTCGTTTCGTGCGGGAGACAAGGGAGATGAGACCAGTGGTACAGTCGCTCTGGGCGGGCGGCCTGGCAACACGCCAGGCCCGCCAGCCTCCAGCTCGGGAGGCTTGGGAAAAGCTCGCTCCACACCTGCCGCCGCGTAGGTTTCAACGATAGCGTCTCGGGCACGGACCTCGGCCTTGGAGTATTTTCCCAGGTTGAATCCTGCAACCGGAATGGGAACTTTCGTTATCCAGCGACTCGCCCTTTGCAAGGCCGGCCGCGACAGCTCGGTATTCTCGTTGGTAGATACTCGCGCCCCGGTTGCAAGTAAGCTCCATCCTGTTGGGTAGCGAAACCTTAGGTCAAAGTCGGCAGCTGCCATCCCTCGGTTGGGATACCAAATTCCGCGAGCCCCGACATAGAGTAGTCCGCCACCCGCTTCGGAAAGAACATCACCCCCGTAGACGAAGTTCAGCTCAATGTTCTGGGCGGCCTGGAGCGGTTTCGGAAACACAACTGCCACAACGTCATTGCCGCGGCGTTGCAGTTGGGTTCCTTCCACGGCCTGGTTCTGAATAAATTCCAGCTCCTTGCCCTGTTCGGTGATCGTGCTTATTTTCAGATATCGCGACAGTTCAAAAAGAAGCGTTCGCGGTCCGCCAGCGAGCACCTCTACTTTCATCCGCGCCTTCGCTTGTAGGTTGGTGGGTGGGGTTACCTCGACATCGATTTGATAGCTGCGGATCAGAACCTCTGGGGAAATTCGCTTTTCGTTTTGGTCCCCGGAATTGTTGACCGAAAACTGGGTCCAAACATTGTAATAAGTCAAGCCCTCCAGAGATTTCTGTTGGCCAATCGAGACCTGTTCTGTGGCCGATGAGTCGAAGGTAACATCAAACACTCCCAGTTTGCTGCCCTGCACGCGGGCGTGGAGAAACCGTTCCTCGGGATCGAGACTGCAGTGGGAAGTTTCTGAATAAGATTGTCCGTCTGCAGGCAGACAGTGGCTGAAGCTCACAAACAACCGCAAGGCATCGGCGGTTGCTAAATTGCGAGCGGCGTCCCCCCACGCGGCGACGAAGTCTTTTCCGGCAGAACTCGGCTGCAGGTGCGGTTCCAGAGTGCCAAAAGTGTCGTCATTGAAGCGAAAATACGCTGTCCGGAACCCCTCTTCGAGGATAGCGGCGCCCGTGAACAAGGTCATCGAGGCTCGCTCCGCCTGGTCTGGCGGAGCCACCAGCAATTCCCCATCACCTTCGAAGAATGCTCCGGTTATTTTTCCGTCAACATCACGGGTGAAACCGATCCTTCCGTCATCTAGAGTTATGTGTAGCTTGGGGAAATCGAGGGCTGCATCACGAATCTCGAAGACCCTGGCTGGGTCGAGTTCGACGGCGCGCAATTGCAAATAAAGCTGTTCCGCAGGTCTGGCTTCGGACGTTGAGGTAGGGTTCAACGAACCGTACGCCGATCCGAAACCTTCGGCCACAAGTAGCAGCGACAGAATAACGAAGAGGAAATTCGCGGAGCGCTTTGGCAGGATTTTTCCCATTGCTTCAGTCACTAGGCGGGGCCTCGGCTCGTTGTCAAAATTCGCCCGTGCGGCACCTTACGCATGTATTCCCTGTAATCCTATCGGCTCTCCTCTGCCCTGCCGATGTTCTACACCTGAAGAAGGGGCAGAGGATTGGGGTCGGCCATGTCCGGCAAAAACCGCCCCAGGCCCATGCCCATTTCGACTCCGCCTTCGGCTTTCAGCCGGGTAGCCCAACCGTCTTTCACTATTATGCCGCCACTCTGGTCCGAACGGGCAGGGCCAAGGATCGAGTCGCCTAGGCGGAGACGGCCACTTGCCTCGCCCCTCCGATGACACGCAAGGTGCGGTTCGGTCCTTAGAAACGTCGCTCCGCTGACGCCCCGATGCTTCCATTCAGGCTTACCTGGATAAAGCAGGGCGGGAAATGAAACAGGAAGCAGCCTTCCCCGAGCGCGTACGCAATCACTTTACTTTAGTTTTCGAAGACCGGTACGTCCGACTCGTTCCGGCAAGCTCATGACCTTAGAGTGCCTACAACGGCCTCGAGGCGGAACTGAGTTACACGCCGCGGGGCAACATTTCAGTCTTTTCTGTCACCGAGCAAGACTTGCTCCAAGCCGGGGCTCCTGATTGGACGCACCAATCAATAAAAGCAAGCTGTGAAT
>JBPYDQ010000611.1:0-3261 GCA_051986135.1 Terriglobales bacterium
ATACGCTGGGATCCGCGGTGCTGGAACGTATGTGGACTATGCGGGAGAATTCCGACCGCTTGCTGACGGGGCAATCGTAACCTATCTCACCTTTGAGGGTGGTTACACTATCGCTGCGATGCGCTAACCGATATCCTATTGAATTCCTCCGCGGCGTCGCACTTTTTGCAGGACCAAGCCTTTGCCATGGCTTCGTTCGCCAGAAACCCGTTCATAACTCCGCCCCAAACGTTGAAGCTACGGCGCTGCCCCAAATCGCCCTCGCTCGAGTCGAGGACATCTTGTTAATCTCCGCACCGTATTGGCGCACATTTTCAATTCTTCCGCCGTTTTGGGATTGAGCCGCCAACCTCTTGACACCGCCATCCATCAGGCGGGAGTGCTTGCTGCACTTGGCCAGCCGCCAGTTCGCGGGACGTGGCAGCCGCCCAGAATTCTGATTGGTCACCCTTGATAGCACTTACCACGTGGACCACCTTGACAAATACCTTGTTCGTGGCAACAGCGCTTTGATATCCGACAGGGAGGCCATATGTAAACGAAGGGAGAATTTACTGACCCAACACAAGCATCAACTACTCCGCCCAGGAATTCGCTCCCCAAGGAGTTTGCGGAAGGTGAAGCAGACGAGTTCGTTTGCAACCTCGCGGGATGGAGAAATGACGGTTACCGCGGACCATATCTTACGGTCGAGATTTCACCACGCTTTGCTTCCCGAGAAGCAGTTGGGTCAAACACAGCTTTCATATTCAATGACCAGGAGGTGCGCAATTGTGACTATTCCGCAGGATGTCACCAGACTCACACGCGGCGTTCCGTTTACCCAGTGGTCTGTTGGGGAAGATCGATTCCATTTGCAATGAACTCGATTTGACCCGCTCACAATTCTTTCGTCTCAGCATCCGGAATACATCAAGAGTCATCCCCATGCTCGTGAAGCGGAAATGGCGGCAAAGGAGGACAATGGTGGAACCAACTCCTGAGCGCCGCTGGAAGAAGGACATTGTACGGACTTTTCGGTTCAATCGTGACCTCTTGGCTTCGATGGAAGCTGAATGCCGAGTTCGCCATGTCTCGCTCTCAGGGTACGTAAGACAGGCATCAGTGGCGTTCATGCGACTTCGATCGCGTATCGCCCTACGATTTGGAAAAGCGACGACTGATCTTCCGCCACAAGGATGTACACGCCGGATTGCCGAGCCGTCCGCCGCCGCAGCGTCAGCAGTTTCCGCGGCGGTGACGGCAGTAATCTCGGCTGCAAAACGTCATCTGACCTTGAGATTGACCGCGGACTCTTTACCCCGATTGCTCGCGATCTCGTACTCGATGGTTTGTCCTTCGCGCAGCGAGTTGAGGCCGGCCCGCTCAACGGCTGAGATGTGGACGAAAACGTCCTTGCTGCCGCCCCCAGAAGGCTGAATAAACCCATATCCCTTTGTCGGATTGAACCACTTCACCGTACCTGCAGCCATTTCCGTCTCCAATGATGACCGCGCACAATACGGGTCGCCCCCGAGGAGGGCAAGGACCGCGATCAATCCGGTTGATGTTCTGGCGCTTGACCAACACCGGATTTCGGATGTTGTCGAGCGTCATTTGCAAACCATAAGCAGTCAATGCGATCAAGCCGGTTTTTTTCGTTGTTAAACACCGCCGAAACAGTGAGATGGGAGATTTAGCGGACTGTCGAAAGAGATCGATAGAATGCTCGTCGATCCTTTATGAGACCGTCGCGGCTGCTAGCCGACCGGAAAAAGAGGCCCTCAAACAGCGGTTGACTGAGTTCCCTGATTGACGACCGCGCCACGGTTTGGACGTCGGATATCTCGCCGTTAGATGATTAGAACGTGGAGATCGGCATTTAACTACACGGTCTTGGCGCGGCGATCGGCCCGCCTGTGCGAACATCGGTGTTTAGCTGCGGTGAGGCCTCAGCGACGCGACTATGGAGAAGTCATTGGATCGTAGTATCACGGGCCGGTTGACCCTGATCTGTTCTTCGAAGAACTTACGGGAGGCTCGCTCTTCAATGACTTCGCGCAGCCGCATAAACTGATCTACGCGCTGGTGTGGCTTGACGTCACGTTTACCTTCAAGATCGTCCATCGCCGCAGTGCTGATGGCGCACTGAATCACCTGGTCCTGATTGAGCATCGTAAACTCAACGACCATTCTATTGAAGTCGAAGCCCTGCACCTCGCCTCGCCGCAGTGGCATTGCGAATTCTCCCACACTGAAAATAATTTCACTCTACCACGTTTGCTCGGCCGATGTCAGCCTGCCTTCGGTGAACTCAGACAAAATCGGCAACAGCGAGCGAAACGAGGGTCGGACTGTCCTCCAATCGTGCGCCAGCCGTCCGCAACCGCCCAAGACGATTTGAGCATCGCTGCAAGCACCGGTTCAAGTGCTTCCCATTTTCTGAGCTCGTCGATCCCAAGGAGTCTAGGCTCGGCTGGTAAGGAACCTGTGCAGGACAGGGAGGGTTATAGGATTGCCCAAGTGATGGGAGGCAGTCATGGCCAAATGCGAAACGTGCGGAAATGACTACGACAAGGCGTTTCAAGTACACATGAACGGCGCGATCCACACCTTCGATAGCTTCGAGTGCGCCATTCATGCGCTTGCGCCGACCTGCGCCAATTGCGGTATTCACATAGTCGGGCACGGGCTCGAAAAGGAAGGCACATTTTTCTGCTGCGAGCATTGCGCCGAGGTCAAAGGCGTCATCGGCCTGCGCGACCGAATAGGAGCAGGCGGCGTGATCGAACTGGGCTCCCACACTTAGCTCAGGTACTGGATTGGCAGGACAGTCGTCGGGTCACTCCCGTATTCCATTCTTGCAAAGCGTCGCCCGCAAGCTGGCGAGGCAAGAATTGCCTTAGCGAGCCGCTCACGAGACAAAGCCACTGAACAGGCATTGGCGTTAACGATTTTGCGCGATCGGCTCACTCAATAAAGTAGCGCCGAAAATGTGATCTTCGTCACAATTAAATACCCTGCAGACATTCATCCCTCCCTGATGGATGGTGAACGCAGCGTGTCCACACCAAGTTGCGGCAACCCAATGCGATTTGCGAGAGCGATCCCCGCCGCCCTACTTCGTCAACTGCGACGAACAGACCTTGGTGCCGACCCCGATAGTCCGTTTCGCGCGAGACGCCTCCAACAAGCTCGTTCGACAACGGTTTTGGTTGGACATGAGTGATCGCACCCCTGGTAATGGTGATGCTCAATGGGATCGGCGCGCCCTCAAAAAAA
>JBPYDQ010000612.1:0-2696 GCA_051986135.1 Terriglobales bacterium
TCTTCCGCTGATGCTTCCCGATGGTCGCTGATCGAGTTGCTGCCCACCACCAGAGGAAGCCTCTGCTTGCGGTGAGTCAGCTACAGCACTCGCCGCTTCCTGGAGGATCGAGGTCTCTTGAGACCAAGTCGGAGTCGCCGAGCTGCAAAGCAGGACACATAGGCTTAGCCAAACTAAGCTTCCAGAGCAAAGGACCGAGCGCTCTTTCGTAGAATCGGCAGTCATTGCAGCCTTCCCGCCTACCTAATTAGATGCTGTTTCCTCACCCTTTGACATCAATCCTGGTAAACGCCGTAGTGTTGACCGAACCGATCAATTCCATGACGGTTGGGCACCCGGAAGTTAATGCTGTCTTCATCGACCTGATCTTTCACCGGCGTGCAGCCGCATGCTGGCAGACGCAAATCTTACGGGCTCGCAAAAACTGCGGAGCAAGCAGAGCCTCGTTCTATATCTGCTCACGAGGCTTGGCTATTGGCATGGGTTCCGAAGTCCAGTGCCGACAAACAACGGTTGGGGCACATCGAGGAGAGCGTGTACCCGTGACCTGCGCCGTCCACTAGCGTGCCAATGCCACTGAAGTCATATGCATCCAGAACTGCAGGCACCATGGGAAACTGCCCCTATGACCCGGGTTCCTTGCTCAAGTCACGCTGGATAACTACACTAAGCACAACTCAGGAGGCACGCCATAAAGCTCTCAGTCTTTTGCGGAGTGAGCGTCGATGGTTTTCTGGCTCGGGCAGACCACGCGCTCGATTTCTTGCATACGGGTGAGCAGGAGCCTCACGGATTCGAAGAATTCTACGCCAGTGTCGATGCAGTCGTGATCGGCCGGAGGACCTTCGAAGTCGTGCTGAAACTCGGACACCTGGCACTTTACGGCAACAAGCCGGTGGCCGTCTTGAGCTGCCGTCCGCTCGATCTTTCATCAGTCACAGGCGCGGTGGTCGAGCAGATGTCGGGGGAACCGACAGAAATCGCAAAGCAGCTCAAATCCCGCGGCTTCAAACATGTTTACGTAGACGGTGGCATCACGATTCAGCGATTTCTCGCAGCTGGATGCATCGACCGATTGGTGATCACACGCGTTCCAGTACTGATCGGCACAGGCATTCCGTTGTTTGGCCCAGTGCCGCGCGATATCAGCCTTCGCCACGTAGGAACGCGCTGCTATCGCGGCGGCCTGGTTCAGAGTGAATACGAGGTAAGCGTTGAGGCACAGAAACCGTGAACAAGCAATCGCGTTTGATACCCAAAGAGGTTGAAGCCCACTATCTAGAGACCAGAGAGTCCGAACGTCTATCGGGCACCCATGGCGAGCTGGAACAGCTTCGAACGCTCGGGATTCTTACCCGAGCTCTTCCGCCAGTACCCGCAGTGATTTTTGACATCGGCGGTGCGGCCGGAGCGTACGCTTTTCCGCTTAGCGAGCGAGGATATGTGGTTCACCTCATTGATCCCGTTGAGATTCATTTAGAGCAGGCAAAAGCCCGGTCCACATCGTCAGGTATCACACTGGGCTCAATCATAAAAGGCGACGCGCGCTGGCTAAGTGTTACCTCCAACAGCGCCGATGCAGTTCTTCTGTTAGGCCCCTTGTATCATCTTGTGGAACGCGCAGATCGTCTGACGGCCCTTCGTGAGGCCCGGCGAATTCTCAAAACCCAGGGTGTCCTAATCGCGGCCGCAATTTCGCGTTTTGCTTCGCTTATTGACGGACTGGCGAGAGGATTCTTTCGTGATGCTGAGTTCCGCAAGATCATAGCAAGTGATCTGGCAACAGGTCAGCACCGCAACCCGACGAATGAGACGGCCTATTTCACGACTTCCTACTTCCATCGCCCTGAAGAGTTGGCAGCCGAAGTTCATGAGGCTGGTTTTGCCGATATCGAAATATTTGCTGTTGAGGGCCCAGTGTGGAGCACAGCGCATCTCGGCGAGACTTGGGATGATCCGGTGCAGCGAACGAGCCTGATGGAGTTCTTGTCTCTGATCGAGCGGGAGCCATCAGCCCACGGCGCCAGTGCTCACATTCTGGCGGTGGCCCACGCATCCTGATTGGAGCCACTGCAAGGCACGTGAGTTAAGATTCTCTTCGTTGACTATGGCTCTTGTCGTTTTTCTTCGAGGTATCAACGTTGGCGGGCATAGGAGGTTTCGCCCAAGTACCCTCGCAAGGGGATTGAGCGACTTTGACGTCGTGAATGTTGGCGCTGCAGGTACCTTCGTCGTTCGAAAACCCGGATCCAGAGAAAAATTTCGCGCTGCGTTGTTGCGAAGGCTGCCATTCGAAGCGGCGGTTGTGTTTTGCGACGGCCGGGATCTTCTCCGCCTGGCAAAGGAGAATCCTTTTGGAACGGTGCCGCCACGCCCTGACATCGTTCGATTCGTGAGCATCTTGTCGAAAGCCGGAGGCCTCCGTGCTGCCTTACCAGTCACATTCCCGCCCGAAGGGGAGTGGTTCGTGCGAGTGATCGGGTCGAAGGACCAATTTGTCTTTGGAGTGTACCGTCGGCACATGAAGACCATCGGCTATCTTGGCCGGATCGACAAGCTGTTCGGTGAGCCAGTGACGACACGCAACTGGAACACTATCCTCACCGTCGTGCGGATTTTGGAAGGCCAGCAGAAAAAGCCCTGGTAGGGTCGAGGAATGGCGCCTGGCTCCGTAGGTTCGATCTAGCTGTTGCCCC
>JBPYDQ010000613.1:0-7064 GCA_051986135.1 Terriglobales bacterium
AAACTCCAGTTCTTCCCCACCCTTCACCCGGAATTGCACGCTGGACGGCTGAAATCCCTCCATCTTTACAGAAACGGAATGCTGTCCTTTGGATACCTGCAATTCAGAAGGCGTCTTTTTACCCGTGTCCTTTCCATCGAGGAAAATTGCGGCGGTCGGAGGGTCGCTGTTCAACTTTAAAGTCGCCGCCCTGCGGTCGGATTTCGCCGGCTGGCGAGTCACCAAACCACCGCTTACAGGGTGCTCACTCCCCGATTTCTCTGGACTGGTATCCGTCTCATCATCCGCCTGACCGGAGGAAGTCAGCTTCGCCTGGCTAGCCGGCTTCGCGTTCGGAGCCGTGGCCTTGTCCGCTCCGCGTCCCACTAGGTGCCAAAAAACCCAGCACACCACACCCAGGATTACGATCACCGCAGCAATACGACGAAAAGCATTCCTTCTTGCCCTTGGCGGCGAAACACTTTGCGCAGGAGTTGCAGTCTGTTTCGGACTCTCGGGTTCCGGAATCGTCGCAGGAACACTCGGCACTCCTGTCCCGCTAACCGTCATGTCCACCGTCGGCTGCTCCAGGACGCTGCGCAGATCCTCTGTAGCCATCGTGTAGTTCTGCAGCGCAGACGAAACCTCCGCCGCACTCTGGTACCGCTTATCCGAAGATTTCGCCAGGCATTTCTCAATGATGCGACTCAGCCCAGGATGGATCGTCTGGTCCAGTTTGTTCGGCGCAACCGGCGTTTCATGCACGATCTTGTACATGATCGTGGTAATACTCTGCCCATCAAATGGACGCTCGCCCGTCACCATTTCATACAGCATCACACCGACACTGAACAGATCGCTGCGCCCATCCACCGGTTTGCCGACCACCTGTTCTGGCGACATGTAATTGGGCGTGCCCAGGACCTGACCGGTCATTGTCATGACGTTGGCGGTTCGCGCGATCCCAAAGTCGGTGATCTTCACCGCGCCCGTTGAGGAAACCATGATGTTCCCCGGCTTGATGTCGCGGTGCACCACGCCCTTCGAATGTGCGTATTCGAGGCCCGCGCATACTTGCCGCACGATGTCCACAGCCTCGTCCGGCTTCAGAATCTGCTGCGCGTGCAAGAGAACGTCAAGAGTCGCACCTTGCAGGAATTCCATCGCCAGATACAGAATTCCATTCTGCTCATCGGCGTCGTAAATGGTGACAATGTTTGGATGGTTCAGCCCGCCGGCCGCCCTCGCCTCGTTCTTGAAGCGCTTGGCTACTTCCTCGGCACTCGTGCCCAGTGTTCCCGCACGAATCGTTTTCAGCGCGACTTTGCGCCCAATGTTGGGGTCAATCGCCTCGTATACCACTCCCATCGCGCCGTGTCCGACTTCCCGCACGATCTCGTAGCGGCCTAGTTTTTGAGGAAAGTCCATCCTCTAGTTACGCACCGGGTACCCACTATCCCAAAGTTATTTTATCTGAAGCAGGAAGAGCAGCCGGTCAAGTGCTGAGGGATAAACGGATCGGCTTCCTTGAGGGGTACTTGGCCAATCTGACCAAATCGGCATCTCGAAGACAATCGATTTGCTTCAACGCGTCTAACGGCCCAGATTAGGAAGTGGAATTCTCCGCCTGCAGCGCTGTGCGGCGACCTGATGTGGTGACTGTCAGTAGTAATCGCTATTCAAAAACTCGGCAAGTCTGTTCTCTCTATCGAGCCCGTTGGGATCGGGCAATCTCCAGAAAGAGAGGGTGGATTACGCGACAGCCGGGGACGGCTGTCGAGGACACGGAGTTTCTTGTTTGGATAGTGTCCCGACTTTACGTTAGTCGGTTTCGATCCGGCTTGGCCGAACCAAGCAGCGATTCCATAGGTGTGGAAGTTGTTACAAAATCGTGCAGACAACCAATCTTTGCAAGTTGCTGGTGCACAAAGGGTTAGTGAGCATGGACGGAATCGAACCTTCAACTCAGGAAGAGGAGCAGTTTAAATTGTTTAGCGTGAGCCAAGTGTCCTAAGCGAAATCGTGATAATTAAAGATCGGAGTGTAAAGTCAGTCCTCGCGGCCCGCTGAGGCCGAAGACCCAATACGACTGTGCCCGTCAAGCGCCCCATCTTCCGTTATTGCGTGCTCGCACTTCTGTTCGCGAGCACCGTCGCCTACGAGGTCCCCTATCTCCACGATATCCTGCGCGACGAAACGCGCAAGGTGCCCTTCTTCACCATGGAACTCGCGACCGATCGCGTCGACATTGTCACAAAGGAAGCAGCGCAAGCCGGCATCCACAAGGGCGACGAGGTTCTCTCCATCGGGGGTCGACCTTACAGGGGAGTCGGCGACTGGGCTCATCCTCTCGCGGCCACACCCATCGGAGGAAGTATCGCCATTGTTCTGCGCTCCTCCGATCCGTCAAGTCCGGGTGAGCGGACTGTAGTCTTGCCCGTCGGTGCTGTTTCGATGGATCCCTGGCGAGTTGCTGGCGAGCTCACCCTCTACTTTCTGCTTCCCGCGATCTGCGTTCTGCTGGGTTTCTGGGTCACCTTGCAACGCCCCCGCGACCCGATGGCCTGGCTGTTGTTGGCCCTGATGTTGACCTTTCCCCACATCTTCGAAAGCTACAAAGCGGAGGGCTGGCCTCCCGGCTGGCGCGAAGCCGCGATGTTCTACCATGCGTCACTGGGATCCCTGTTGCCGCTCGTGATGTTCCTGTTCGGCAGGTTTTTCCCCGAACCGTTTGCTTCCGGAACACTTTGGGACAAAGCCTGGAGGGTCCAACAATGGGTCCTGGCGGTTCCCTTCACGATCTTCGCGATGGTTGCCGCGATTGAATCGGTCATTGACTTGGGCAGCTATCGCTCTGCAGTCCCCTTGGAACGTGCGACTCATCCTTTCGATCGCGTGCTGCAGGTGATGGCGTACTTGCTGATCGGCAGCTTCTTCGCTGCCATGGGGCTCAAATATGGCGTTAGCCGATCGCCCGACGCGCGGCGCCGGCTCCGCATTTTGTGCTGGGGCGCTGCCATCGCCTGGACTCCGGCACTGCTGGTGACGATCTACTCCCGGCTTCAGGGCAAATCCGTAGCGGATGTGTTTCCCGAGTGGGTGATTCTTGCGTCGTTGGTCCCGCTCGTTCTCTTTCCACTAACCCTGGCCTACGTCATCGTGGTGCAGAAGGCAATGGACGTCAGTGTGGCTCTGCGCCAGGGCCTGCAATATGCCTTCGCCAAGAATGGCGTGCGGGTTCTGCAGGTTGCTTCGATCATCGCTGTGGCCCTAGCGGCTGGTGAGATACTGAGCGATCCATCCCATGGGCGCGTGATCAAAACAGGAGTGATTCTGTTCGGGATCGCGATCGTGCTGCGCATCCGCAAAATCGCAGATCAACTGCGCGCCTGGGTCGATCGCCGCTTCTTCCGCGAAGCCTACGATGCCGAGCAGGTGCTTGCGGAACTCAGCGAGCAGGTGCGTACCATGGTCGAGCCGAAATCTCTCGTCGAGACGATCACGGCGCGCATCTCCGAGACTCTGCACGTTCCGCTGGTCGCCGTGCTGCTTGAGGCGGGTGGTCCCTACCGGCCTGCTTACGCCATGGGATATGGCGATCTGCCGGACGTTGCGTTCTCCCAAGCCACCGGCACGACCCTACTGCTGCAGAAACAGAAAGAGCCGGCGCGCGTGTATCTCAACGACCGCGACTCCTGGCTCTATCGTGACATCGACGTGACCGACGAAGAGCGCGGTAAGCTGGCTCGCCTTCGCTCCGAGCTCCTGCTTCCGCTTGCGGTGCGCGACAAACTTCTCGGATTCATCTCCCTAGGCCCCAAAAAATCTGAGGAACCTTACACCGGTTCCGATATCCGCCTGCTGAAGTCGGTCGCCGCGCAGGCCGGACTTGCGCTCGAAAATGCCAATCTCATGCGTGAGATTGCCGACGAGGTCGCGCAACGCGAGCGCCTGAACCGCGAGGTTGAAATCGCGCGCGAAGTGCAGGAGCGCTTGTTCCCGCAAATCCTGCCGGCTATCGCAGGTCTCGACTACGCCGGACACTGTCGGCCTGCACTCGGTGTGGGCGGGGACTATTACGACTTTCTGGCCCTCCCGCAGGGACACCTGGGAGTCGCCATTGGCGATGTTTCAGGCAAAGGAATTGCGGCCGCATTGATGATGGCCAGCCTGCAGGCTTCCTTGAGAGGCGAAGCGACGCGCGCGCCCGAAAACCTCGCTGCCGCCGTTTCCAGCATCAACCGCCTGGTCTATGAAACCTCGGCGGAGAATCGCTACGCAACCTTCTTCTACGGCCAATATGATCCCGCGACGGGTACATTCGACTACGTCAATGCCGGCCACAATCCACCGATGCTGTTTCACTCGGCGGACGGGAAGTGGTCTGTGACCCGGCTGGACATCGGAGGGACGGTCGTAGGCCTGGTGAAAAGCTTCCCTTACCAACAGGGCTCGGTCCGATTGACCCACGGCGACATTCTGGTTGCCTACACCGACGGCATTAGCGAAGCCATGAACGCATCGGAGGAAGAGTGGGGTGAGGACCGCATGATGAATACCGTTGAGAGCTGCAACGGCCTGCCTGCGCGGGAACTCTTGCATCACGTCTTCACCGCCGCCGACGCTTTCGTTGCCGGCGCCAAGCAGCACGACGATATGACGCTGGTGGTACTGCGAGCCGTGCGACGGGACTAGAGGTTCGTGTTTAGAGCTCGAGTCTCGAACCAAGGACTTCAGGCTACTTCGTCCTGATACTGAGGGAGTGGTTCATAGTGTTTGAAGGCGACGGCAATGATTGACCGCGTTCCGGATGGCAGGCGGCGGACTACATTTCCGCGGCAAACGATGTGAACCTCACGCGTGCGCGTGATCTCGAGCGGGAAGACCAGCGTCAGGCCGACTTCCGTACCCTCTTCCACGCAATTGCTGGTCTTGAGAAGGACGCCGCCCAGCGAGAGATTCTGCGTCACCGCGGCCGTGTCCGCCGGACACGTCGGGCAGGTCAGGGTAACAATCTGCTCGACCTCTACACGGGGGTACTCGCGGCGGTCAGAGTCTGGGCGCATGTTCTCAGCTCAATCATAGGAGCGAACCGTGGCTTGTGGCTAGTGAGTAGTGATTGGAGGGGAGAGTAGCGGCGACTTATGGCTACCCGGTTACGATTGCTTCATCCTGTCATATTCGGCTTTCGCCTGCTTTAAGACGGGGACGTCAGGATCGGCATTCTTCCATATCGCAAGGAAGTCCTGGTAAGCGATGCGGGCGCGAGCCTGGTCATTTTGCATGGCATAAGCGCGTCCCAACCCGAGGTGAGCGAGCGACACCAGCACATCAGGTCCATCCCCAGAGCCTCGCGTGGCGATAATCCTCTCGAACTCCTGCACGGCCTCATTGCCTTTAGCCGATTTCAGATAAGTGAGGCCACGGACATAATGCAGGCCACTACTGGCGCGGGCATAGACTTCCGCCGTGTCGAGCAGGTCCATGGACTTGGCGGGATTTCCGCGCTCGAGCTCGACCAGAGACTTGATCAGAGGCAGGAGGATGAACTGCGTCAGGGTGTCGTTCGGACGCCGGCGACTGATATCGTCGGCTAAGGTGAGAGCTTTCGCTTGATTTCCGGCGAAAGCCAGCGTTTCCGCCGCTGTACCTTCGACATCGGTTGCGGTCGAAAGCTTCAAGGCTTCATTGGCATGGGCGACGGCCTCGAGTCGCTCGCCTGCAACCAGTTCGAGAACGGATAATTGTGTCAGGGCAGTAGCAGGACCTTGCCTGAGCTTCAATTCCTCCATCGCCCGCTTGGCTTTATAGGTGAAATCGCGTGCCGCCTCGAGCTGGCCGCGGGCGCCCGCCAACCGACCGCGGAAATTAAGAACCATGAAAGCGCCGTCCGCTGAACCACCGGCCATCTGGAGTTCCTTTTCCATGGTGGCCTCGTCGGTCTGTGCCCAGGCGATAGTCGCCAATTGCAGGTGCAGTGTCGCAGACTTCGGGTTGTGCTGCAAACCATCGTGCAAACTCGCCTTGGCTTCTTCCAAACGGTTCAGGCCCGCGTAAGAGGCCGCCAAGTTGCTGAAGGCGGTCACACTTCCCGGGTCCATTGCCGCCGCTTGGCGCGCGTTATCCAGAGCATTCTCAAACTGTCCCAAGACCAGATAAATGCTGGCCAAATTCGTATAGGGAGTCGGATCGCGCGGGTAAGTCTGCCGGTACATTTCCAGCGCAGTGATGCCTTTATCGAGTTGGCCCGAGTCGCCATAGTAGTGCGACATGATGTACAGCTTCTCGCGCTCGCTGGCGCGGTCGCGAAGCTCGAAGGCCTTCTGGCGATATCGATCGGACTCTTCCATCTGGCCGAGGTTGTTGTAGACGGCACCCAAGCGCGCATAAGCCATCGCGAAGTTAGGGTCGAGTTCAACTGCACGCAAGTAGTTGGGTAAAGCGTCCAGCTCGAGACCAGCTTCATGTTTAACGTCGCCCAGGGTGAGAGCCTTGAGCGCCTCCAGCGACGAAGTCGTCGCCTCCGACAATGGCTTGTCGTATTTTTCGACCGAAGTCAGGGACTCTCCCAGATTTCGCCGTACATGAGTAGCGGCTTTTTGTACTGCGTCGATCACCTGTTCCTTGCTCTTGGCCTCGACCTGATCACGAGCCAGCGAGTCACCGGTGCTTGCGTTGACGGCGTCCAGTGTAACAACGTATTCATTCCCCAACGGGGCTATACTCCCCGTCATCAGCGCCTTGATTCCGTTGCGCTGGCAAATTTCGCGGCCAATTTCGCTGGTCACACGCTCATCGGGGGAACGACCCATGTACTTGAGGGTCTGCTGCACTCTTTTCTCGGGAAAAACGTTAAGGTAAGGCGATTGTTCGAGGTCGACAGCCAGCGCCTTCTTGAGAGTGCCGTCGAACACCGGGTCGGCCGTAGTGTTTACGAAATCGGTGACCAGGATGGCATCACGCTCGGTCATGGCCCGTCCATGCCGTGCTGTCACGAGCACCGCAATGGCCGCCGCCGCTAGCAGCGCCAGAGCGATGCTGGCATAACGCAGTAAGTGCCTCTTTGAACGCGCATTCTGGCGAGG
>JBPYDQ010000614.1:0-11701 GCA_051986135.1 Terriglobales bacterium
GGCCAGATTGCGCGAGGTGGTCTCGAACAAAATCCTGAGACAGCATCCCGCTGGGCGAAATTGGCACCGGAAGGAAAAAAGGTAATGCAATTCTTAAGGCAGCGCAGGTACATTGCCGTCGTGGTAGATGGGAAAGTCGGGTTCTACAGCAAGGCACCCTGGTTGGAACCCGATTGAAGAGAAGGCAAAATATTTGGCTGAGCAGTCTACGGGTTTCTTTTCCCGAACCGGTGTTTGATAAGCCTGGCGTGATCCGGAAAGAAAATTCCGCGACGCGTCAGAGGACGTCCGTCTAACCGATGCAAGATGCAAGATCTTCCGCTAGGTGGGGTTGGCCAGCGGGCCAATTCCCTAGAGCTGCGAATTTGTAAATGGTGCCAAAGCCGCGACTTGGTGAATTTGTGTTGCGCCCGCCGAGGGCTGCCGGAGCGGTTGAAGGGGACGGGTTGCTAATCCGCCGCCATTTGCTGGACTTCGCTCTCCCTGGTGCTTGGGTCGAACGGGGGCACGTCACCTTCCCCACACTGCTGTCTCAGCCTCGCTTCCAATGCGGCGAGCTGCGCTTCGATGTCCCGCGTGGCTTTGCGTTTGCGAATGACCTCTTCCCGGTAGCGCCTTAAGAAATAGTCGATGGTTTCGACGCGGATTCTGATGGAGCCGGTAGGCTTGTTCTCATCGAGATCTTTGAAGCAAAAGTACGGTGTTCCCGACTGCTCGATGATCCCCTCAATGACACCGTAGATGGGCGCATCGTGACCACACTTAAAGCTGGAAATCTCCAGCGCTACCAGGTTGGGATGGCGGGCGGTAAACTTGGCCGCCCAAACTTTGTGGTTGGTGCTGCAGGAATAGGAATTCTTCCAGGCGTCACTAATGTCCAGCGGACTGGTGATGATGCCCGCACGCACTTCCTCGCCGAAGAGCCGCTCCAGCAGGTCCTGGTCAAGCGGAAGGGTGTTCTGCGAGAAGATCGGATAGCCGAGCTTTTGAAATTCGTCCAGAATCTCGTGGTTCAGGCCGGGATCGTGGTGATAGGGACGCCCCAGCATGACGATGCCGATGCGGTCCTCGCGCTCCAATTGATCGAGGGTCTGGCGCGCGCGACGGCGAATGTTCGTTTCGTAATCCGCCAGAGCCTGGAACCCGGCTTGGACGGCGCGGTCGTTTTCTTCCTCTGACAGGCCCAGGATCGGCCGCCACGCCTCGAGCATCTGGTAGGCGAACAGCTTGCGGTCGGCAAAGTTGAGCACCGGATCGAGATATCTCACATTGTGCTCGGCGAAGACATCATTTTCTTTGGTGAACGCCGCCTTCACGGTTTCCGGAGTTGCCGTGACTGTGGGGCACGCATTCGCGCCCTGCAGTTTTACCAGAGACGTGTGCAGTACGTCATACATGGGGAAGAAGATGACGTGGAGGGGTTTCTTGCGGTGTTTCTCCTGCACGAGGTTGTAGACATGCGAGATTCCGATCTTGGCCGGGAAGCAGGGGTCGATAGCGCCGCGGCCGGCGCCCGCACGGTAGAGTTCTGAACTGGTGTAGTCGGAATAGATGATGTTTTCCGGTTCGATGCCGAGGCTTTCGAAATAAGCGTTGAACAAGGGTGCGTAGGTATAAATGTTCAGCACCCGCGGGATGCCGATGCGCATTTGCTTGCGGCTCTCGATGAGAGCGATGCGCTGCTTGGCTGCCTTGCCCCAGGCCCGGGTCGGAATGGGATCGGCGATGTTCTTGGCGTTGGTGGGGCGGAAGACCTCCTTCGAGGCAAAGTCCACGAAATTCGGATGCTTGTCGCGGATCTGATCGAGACCGGCCTTGATGTCTTTCATCTCACTCACATCTTCCACCGTCCCTTTTTCGCAAGTGGCGATGATCAGCCGTTGCTCGCCCAGCATCAGAGGAACCTTGGTGACCTTCTTGATGGGAATGAAATCTTTTGCCGGCTCGGTTCGAACATCGATGAAAGTCCGCAGGCAATTGTTTTTGCAGAAATTGCAGCGCGTCGCTTCATTGCGCGTGGTGCGATACTCGATTTTTCGCACTGCGTCTAAGCCGACAAAAGTCGTCTCGAGTCCGTTCCGCCACAGCCGCAGAGACTCCTGCGCCGCCCCGATTGCTCCCGATTCTCCGCAGTGCTCGTGCACGATGATTTCCGGACTCTTGCCGGCGGCACGGAAACTATTGCGGATGAAATCCACCTCGGCCTTGACCACGGCAAGATTGTTTTGCGTTCCCCCCTGCAGGACGAAGCGACTGCCGAGCGCGGCCAGGTTGGGAATACTGGCTACATAAAGAAAAACATTTTTGGGGAGAACTGCAGCCAGTCCTGCCAATATTTCCTCCGCTCGCCAGCCTTGGCGTTGGAAGTTCACAATGTCGGACTGCATGAAGACGGCGCAGCCGTAGCCGAAGACCGGCATGGCTTGCGCCGAAAAGGCCAAGTCAGCGTACTGATTGACGTTCAGTCCGAAGCCCTCGGCGGTGGATTGCAGGAAGTATCCATTTCCAGCCGAGCACTGGGTATTGAGCTTGAAATCCTTGACGCGCCCATTGTGCAGGATGATGATTTTGATGTCCTGTCCACCGACATCCACGATAACGTGCGGATCTTCGTAAAACTTGAGAGCCGACTCGGTGTGAGCGACGGTCTCTACCAGGGCGACATCAGCTTTTAAGACATCCTTCAAGATATCCTTGGCATAACCGGTGGTCGCGACTCCCAGAACCTCCATTTTCGCGTTCTGTTTTTCCACCTGGCTGCGCAGGCTCTCGAACATCTCAATTGTGTCTTGAATAGGATTGCCGTTCGAAAGCTGATAGGACTTGCAAAGTATGTCGCCGTTTTCGTTGAGCAGGACCGCCTTGGTAGAAGTCGAACCGCCGTCGATTCCAATGAAACCAGCGACCGTGCTCCCTTTCTGGAACACCGCCGGTGTGAACTTCGGGCGGCGATAGGCGGATTTGAATGCCTCCAGATCCGCAGGAGTCTCGACCAATCCCTTGCCGCCGGATTGCGCTTTCTCTTCCTGGCGGCCATATTCAATGTAGTGAATTAATTGATCGTAGCCGCGATAACAACCAATACAGTCGTCCTCGCTGCGGCCAAATTCAATCGCCCCCAGCGCCGCGAAGTACTGAGCATTCTCGGGAACTTTGATCAAGTCTTCAGGCTTGGCGCCATCGGGAATCTTAACCTTGCGTTCCTGCCACATGCGTGGGATGTTGGCCTGCCAGGCTTCGCGCATGCCGCGAATGAAGCTGTTAGGACCACCCAGCAGAAGCACGTGCGGGCGCAGAGTATTTCCCCGGGTAAGGACACTCAAGTTCTGCAGAACGATGGCCTCAAAAAGAGAAGCCATCAGCTCATCCGATGGAGTGCCAACCTTTTGCAGGCTATTGATATCGGTCTCCGCAAACACACCGCACTTGCCGGCCACTTTGTGCAGCTTGATTCCGTGATAGCCTTGCTGGCAAAGATCGTCGGCAGAAATTTTCAGTTTTGCATTGATCTTATCGATAACCGCGCCCGTCCCTCCGGCGCATTTATCATTCATCGAAGGAATCTTCTTTTTGCGGCCGGTCTCATCGTCATCTTTGAAGACGATGATCTTGGCATCCTGACCGCCCAATTCAATGACCGAGTACACTTCGGGGTGAAGCTTCTCGACCGCCAGGGAAACGGCGGTAACTTCCTGCACAAATTTTGCGCCGATCTGATCCGCGATGGAGCCGCCGCCGGAGCCGGTCAGAAACATCCGCGTATTGCGGCTATCGATGCCCAGATCAGTTTCCATGCGTTTCAAAAACTCCAGCGTCTTTTCCGGCTGCTTGGTTTCATGGCGCTGGTAGTCCTGCCAGAGCACCCGGTCAGCAGCCGCATCGACGGCCACGGCCTTCACCGTCGTGGAGCCAACATCGAGCCCGACCATGAACTTGGTCTGGTGATCGTGGGGCCTGGGCGCGGGCTTCGCCGGTTGAATGGGCAAACTCTCGGATTCAAGGGGAGCGATCTGAATCAGCTGTGGACCTTTATGATCGTGCACTTCATCTCTCCATCGCTACTGCTAAAGGGGAAGACATTCACACGAGAGCACGTCGATTGGCGGGGGAAAAACCCTTCGCAATTCCCGCACTCTCGGTGGTCCTTGGGGCGAATCATGTTTCAGTCGCCGGAGGTCGCCGGAATGGCGGCGCTCGGTACTCGCACCCGCCTCCAGAAACGCGTGTCTTTATCAATTCGATCGCTGACGTGCAGGATGAATTGGGCCGCCGTTCCGGCCACACCCTCGCGGTGCGGCACGTGATAGAACGGACGCTTTAGTTCGGGATGATCCTCAATGTAATCGCGAATCTGGTTCATGCTCTTGCCAGTCGATTTCAGACACTGCTCAAACTCGGTCTTCGCCTTGACTTTGGCTTCCCCGAGAGCCATTTGCACACGGCTGTGCGCATTAACCTCACCTTCGCCGGAGGTTTCAATCGGCAAGAAGATCATGTCCTTGAACTTGTTGATCACGGCCGACTGTACGCCATCGGATTGTGAGGAGGGCATGCACCCGAAGGGCTTCAGCGCGAGCACCATATGGCACAGCTTGTGAATGGTGTAGTAAACGTTTTTGCCTACCTCCAGGTGCCCTTCACCGCCGCGCGCGAACTGGTTATAGAACGGATCAGCAAGCTGTGCCAGTTCCGCTTGCGGCGCAAGGTGATGGGTGATCCCGCCCATGTGTCGGATGGTGCGGTGATAGAAGAAGTTCCACATGCGCTCGCCTGCGCCAATACCCCACAGCTTCTTGCGTAGCCCAAGGTAGTTGGTCAACTGCTTCTTGAGTTCGTACCATTCGGGATTGCGGTATGGGCGGTTTACCGGCCATTTTGCCTTGGCATGAGCCTTGGCCTGGTACATCAGATAGGCCACCCAGGTTGCGATGGGCTCGACCAGAACCTGGGCGCCTTCGCGCTCCAGGAATTCAAACATGTGAAAATTGCCGTCGCCTTCGGTGATCTGCGCCCAAAACTCGCCGGTGATTTTAACCAGCGGCTTGACTCGCGTGCGGTCGACCTCGATGGAGTCGATCTTCTTGCTGGCCGCATCGAGCGCCGCAAGATAGTCCTTCCCCCACATGTGTTCGTGCCATTTGCCAAACACATTGCAGGTGTTGCGCAGAACTTTGTTGTTCTTGAATTTAGGCTTGGCCCACTCCGGAGCGCGCTCCTCAATCTCAAACGAGTCGCGGTTTCGCAGGTCTTCACACAATCCGTCCACCGCCTCGCGGAAGATGCGATCCGTTTCGCCTGCCTTCCGTTCGAAGGGACGAATCTGATAGATGATGTCGTTCATCACGTCGCCTAAATGCATGGCGTTCAACATGCCAAAGCCGAAATCGATGGTGAATTTCAGCCCGGGCTCGCCGGAGGCGGCTTTGATTCCGTCGCTGTCCTTGAAAAGCAGTACGCGGAACCCGTCAAAGCCCGCATTCTGCAAGGCGAAACGATACTCGGCCTCGTACATTCCGAAGCGACAGGGGCCGCAGGAACCGGCCGTGAAGAAAACATAATTGTCCAGAATCTGCTTTCGCGATAGGCCCTCTTTTTCGAGGAACTGCAGATACTGCACCAGGTTTCCGACCGTGAAATATGTCGGGTTACATTGGCCGTTGTTGCCAAACTCTTTTCCGGTCTGGAAGCCGGCGACGTTAGGTACCGGCAGCTTTTCGCAACGGTATCCGCAGCCCTGAAACACGGCGCGAATCAAGTCCTCGTGTTTCCAGGTGAACCCGCCAAACAGAATGGTGACACGGCTACGCTCGTCCGCCGTGAAGGCCCGCTCCACCGGGCGGTGAAAATGCTTGGGCTCGTCGAGTCCAGCGATCTTGCGCAGCCGGGCGCGCTCTACCTCGAGGCGCTTCTTGATTTCGGTATCATTTTCGATTTGCACTAAATTCGTCGCCATGTATTCCTCCGGCGGTTGATTTTTTTCGATTCGTGGGAGAAATGTTTCTGAACTGGAAAGCGCTCAGTAGGAAAGCAAGAGTGCGATGAAAAAGCTGATCTCGGAAGGCAGGGGAAGGGCGAACGACAACCGCGGAACTCCAGAACGACATCCGATCCACCAACGAACAACATCCGAACTCCAGGAAAACTCGGCTAGGAGGTTCGAAGTCTTACACCGGCGGAACTAGCAGTTCCGTGGGCAGCGGATTCTTGCGGACAGCTGTTAGCCCATCTGATTCAGATTGCCTGGACGGAGTGGCCTCAGTATTTTACCCAAAAAACGGAATCTTGAAATCAGGCACGTCGATCTAAATTTTTCTAGCAGAAAAAGGCTTTCCGATTCAATAACTCTTCCGAGTCCGAGTGCCAAACTTCGGTAAAGTGGCGGAGCGCGTTCCGGTGAGAACGTAATCTACTGAAAATGGAAGCTTAGCGGCGGGCCAAATGTGTCAATTCCCGTGGTAGCCGCTAACGCGGTCCTGTTTCGCCTAAAGCGCTTGGCAGGGAAGTCGTTCGGCGAACGGAGGCTCTACCTGGGCCACGTAAGTGTTTCGATAACAGAACAATGTGCCAGCATGCGCAGTTGGTGCCCCCGACCTTAACGCCGGGGCGCCTGTTTGGACCTTCTCAGAGGCTTAACTGCCCTTTGCTCAACTGCTTCGCCCGAGTTGTCCTCTTTCGTAAGCCTGTTCAACTCGCGGACCAGACCCAGTCGCTTGAACGGGTCTTTCTCTACCATTGCATCCACATAAAGTTGCAGCCAATTTTTGCTCGGAGTCCCCATATGAAACGTCGATTACGCCTGCACAGCCAATCTGTTTGGAGGCGGAACTACTACTTTGGATGCATCATCTACTTAAAGGTTGCAAGTCTAAACTATTGTTAAATCAGATATTTATCGCAATTACGAGGGCCAGAGGATGTGTTCCTTCCGGGCCAGCTATCCAGAGATTCCCGGGGAAAACAGACCACCCTGAAAACTACGGACTGAAAAATTACGGTAACGCGGCTCGGCAGGTCTCCACCCCTGCAGCGGGACGCCCTTTCAGACTGAGTGCCCACCTGAGCCAAACCTCCCGGGGCGGTCCATTTGCGCACGCCCTCCTGGCGGTTTAGCATGTCATCCAGCCACAGCGTTGGCCGGCCGACATCTCCGAACAGTCAAACGCTGGATCACCATCTTGATGCTCATACACCCCTACATCCTCGCGGTGGTCGTCGCTTGGGCTGCTTACGCCCAGTCGGTTCCTCCCGAAGCCCAAACCGATCTGGCGCGAGGTCTGGCAGCACTCGACAGAGGCGAGTATGCCGCTGCCGTTGAAGAGCTGGAAAAAGCACAACAGCTTGCGCCCGACAGTCCCGAAGTTGCAGACCACCTCTTAGCAGCTTATCTGGAAGCAGGAGAACTCGACCAAGCGGTGCGCTTTGGTGGCAACGCCACCACCAGGTGGCCGAACGATCCCGACGCACACCATTACCTGGGCCTTGCCTACTTTAAGGCAGGCGATCTTCGACGCGCCCTGCCGGAACTTGAGCAGGCTGAGCGTCTCGAACCGAATGACTTCGGCATTCACTACGATGCCGCCTTGGTACTGCTGGCCGAGCGCGAATATTCGCCGGCAGCCACGGAGCTCGAAGCCGCACAAAGAATTCATCCAAACAACGCGATGGCGCACGTGCTGCTGGGCCGGGCCTATCAGAACAGCAACCGCACTCTGGAAGCGATAGAACAGTTCAAGACTGTTTTGCGTCTGGCTCCCGATACTCCTCTGGCTCATTACCATCTGGGTTTCGCCTATGCCAGTCTGGGTGAGAATCGGCAGGCAATAGGCGAGTACCAAAAAGAAGTAGTGCGAACACCGGACAACGCCGAAGTCGAGTACCAACTGGGGCGCACGCTGCTGGAATCGGGAGACTCCAAAGCCGCTCTTCCTCATCTGGAACGTGCCGCACAACTCGATCCGCGCAATTCCGACGCACAATACGATCTTGGCAAGGCCCTGCTCACGGAAGGATCGACGGCAGCAAGCGAACGTGCCCTCCACAGGGCGGTCGCGCTCGATCCGTCCAATCCGTCTCCCCATTATTTGTTGGCTCGAGCGCTGGCGAAGATGGGCCGAAGCGAAGACTCGCGGAAGGAGATCGAGCATTTCTCGGAGTTAACGAAATCGCAGGCATCGAGTGGAGGAATGGCCACCGGCCGCGCCCACTAGTTCAATGAGGCCCCGACTTTTTCCACTTTTGTTATCGACCGTGTGCCTGGTCGCGATACTCGCGCTGCCCGAACCGCGTCCGCGAGGCTCTGCCTCGACGACGCGCACACCGACCCACCGAACTGTCCCTACATTTCCCGCTTTCGTGGATGTTGCGCGCGCCTCTGGCATCGACTTCCACCTGACCTGCGGCGGAGGGGAAAAGCGCTACATCATGGAATCCATGTGTGGCGGTGTAGCCGTATTTGACTACGACAACGATGGCTGGATGGATATCCTATTCATCGATGGCTCGACCGTCGAAGACCTTCGTGCCGGCAAGTGCCATTACCCAGCGCTCTATCACAACAATCACGACGGCACATTTACTGATGTGAGCGCCCAGTCCGGTCTTCGCCATTGCGGCTGGGGATTTGGCGTCGCGGTTGGCGATTACGACAATGATGGATGGGAGGATCTTTACATAACCTACCTCGACGGCGGGGTGCTCTACCGTAACCAGCACGACGGCACCTTTGTCGATCGGACCGCGAAAGCGGGCGTCGGCAATTCAGGACATTGGGGAACTAGCGCGGCTTTTGGTGACTACGACAACGACGGGCACCTCGATTTGTACGTCGCCAATTACGTAGACATCGATCTAGATCACCTGCCCACGTTTGGCCAAGGTCCATTTTGTCAGTACCGTAACATTCCCGTCTCCTGTGGTCCCCGCGGATTGAAAGGCTCTCGCGACCGCCTCTATCACAACAATGGGGATGGAACGTTCACCGATGTCAGTGAGAAGCTCAATATCGATCCGGACGGCTATTACGGTCTGGGAGTACTGTGGCTGGACTACGACAAAGACGGCTGCCTGGACCTATACGTTGCGAACGACTCTTCGCCCAGCCTCCTTTACCACAACGATTGCAAAGGCGGTTTCACTGAAGTGGGTGCCGCGGCGGGTGTTGCCTACAGCTCGGATGGACGCGAACAGGCTGGCATGGGCATTGACTCGGCCGACTTTGACCGCGACGGCTGGGTTGACATCATCAAGACCAATTTCTCAGACGACAGCAATAACCTCTACCACAACGACCACAACGGTGAGTTCACCGATATGGCCGGCGCGGCCGACTTCGGACCGATCAGCATTCCATTTCTCGGATTCGGCGCAAAGTTTTTTGATTATGACAACGATGGCTGGCCCGACATTTTCATCAACAACGGACATGTGAATCCGCAGGTCGACAAACACTCTTTCGGTGTGACCTACGCCCAGCGTCCTTTTCTTTTCCATAACCTTGGAAACGGCAAATTCCGGGAAATTGGCCGCCAGGCGGGAAGTGGACTGAGAAAGCCGCGGGTGGGGCGCGGCGCGGCCGTCGGCGACTTTCTCAACCGGGGGCAGCTAGACATTGTCGCCACTGTCCTCGACAGCAGCCCCGTCCTGCTACGTAACCAGAACCCATCGCCCGGGCATTGGGTAAGGATCAAAACCATTGGCATCGGCTCAAATCACGACGGTTTCGGCGCCCGTGTGGAAATCAAGGCGGGAGGCGCCATCCAAACCGCCGAGGTTCGGGCCAATAGCAGCTTCGAATCAGCCAGCGATCCACGTCTGCATTTCGGCTTAGGATCCCAAGACCGCATCGACTCGATTTCCGTCCACTGGCCTTCAGGTAAGACCGATGTCATCACCGGAGAGCTTGCGGACCACGAGTTGACGGTCGAAGAAACAAAGGGCATTGTCCGGCGCTGATGGGACAGTTGCTCTACGATTACCGTCCTCGGGCCCGACTCTTACCTCACGGACACCGGACTAACCTGTTCAGCCAACAGTGACAAATCTCACAAAATTGTGTGATTGTCTCCAGTTTCTAGAATCTGTGTAGTCACTTGTCTACTGTTATTCATAGACACAACGAATTAACATGACACCAAATCTACAATTCGCTCGACTTGTTCTGTTCATAGATTCGGCCCATTGCGTGCTCACTTGGCAGCCAAAGTTTTTGCCATGTGGGGTCGTCTGCGGGGCCAGTTCCACGAAGTGCCAGCCCCGCGCGTTGTTTCTGGCTTGACAGTAGGACAGTCGAGTAGCACAATGTGCGCCGCACAGCGTTCTGTATTGTGTCTCACACCGGGGCGGTGAGTCGAGTTCGCGGTCGCTCCTGTTTGTCTCAAATTGTTCATTAGCGCAGTTGTTAGTTGTCGCCGCAATTATTTTTCTCAGCTCGGAGGCGGATGGCGATGAAGAAGCTGCTGTTTCTCCTTATTTCTCTGGCCCTTGTGGCTGGAGTTGCCACGGCGCAGGTCCAAAACGGCCAATTTAACGGCACTGTGCTTGATCCCTCAGGCGCGGCTATTCCCAATGCCAAGGTAAGTTTGACCAACATCGCCACGGACTTGTCAGTCACGGCGACGACGAACCAGACAGGCTCATACGCCGCCAGAGAGCTGCCTCCGGGGACGTACAAGATTACGGCCGAAGCGCCGGGATTTCGCACTGGGGTCAACAACGGCGTTATCCTCAACGCCGGCGCCATTGCGAAGGTCGACTTCAAGATGGAACTGGGTCAAGCAAGTCAAACAGTGGAGGTCAGCGGGGAAGCGGCAGCAGTGCAGACCGAAGACGCCAAACTTGCCACAACCGTCAGCTCAGCCCAGATACAGAATCTGCCGCTGAACGGCCGCAACGTATTTGACCTGATGCAGTTGAGTGCAGGCGCAGTGAATGTGACCGGTACGGACTTTGAAAATGGTCACAACACCGTGGTCAATGGTGTGCGTGAAGACTTCAATGGGTTCCTGATCAACGGTGTATCGAATAAGGGACTGAGCGGTGGTGTGGTCAATACGCCAATTCAGGATACAGTCCAGGAATTCCAGCAGTTGGGATTGAATATGTCAGCACAATATGGCAACAGTGCTGGCAGCACCATCAACCTGGTGACTAAGTCGGGCACCAACAGTTTGCACGGCAGCATGTGGGAATACCTCCGCAATGATGCCGCTGACGCTAACGACTTCTTCCTCAATAAGCAAAGCGTGGCGCGACCGCCACTGCGCTGGAACCAGTTTGGCGGCACTCTAGGCGGGCCAATCGTTAAGGATAAATTGTTTTTCTTCGCAGCATACCAGGGCAGCCGCTTCAACACCACGGGAATACCTTCGCCTATCGTCCTTGAGTCGCCACAATGGCGGGCCGCTGTACACCAGGCCGACGTGAACACGGGCACTACTTCGGTGGCTGATCTGCTGTACAGCCAATTTACGCCGAATGTTTCTCAGAGCACGCCGTCGAGCACTTTGGATCAATACATCACGGGTGTAGCTCCTAGCTCGACAGCTGGGTTTTCAAGCTATGCGGACTATATCTGTCCAGATAGCTATGGACCTCTGGGTTTGGGCGGTACACCAGCGATTGCCAATGCTATTGCCGCCAGAATGCAATCGATACTCGGCGTTGTGCCATCGGTTGATAGCTCGACCGCACTTACCTTCACGGG
>JBPYDQ010000615.1:0-3360 GCA_051986135.1 Terriglobales bacterium
TTGCCTCCAGGCAGGGTTGGCGAAAGGCGGCTGGATTTGGTCGCATTTGTGGATGGTGGTCCCGATCGTGTGCTGTTCGGCAGTCTGGATTTTGATGCTCTCGTTGATTTCGCTGGCCGTTTCGACTTGGGTGAAGTTACGCATCGTGGCTACCGGTGTTATCTTTTGCGCGTTTCTCGTACCTGCAGGACTGGGCGCGATTTTCAACACCATCATGGACACCTACTGGGGAAGCCTGCTCAATTTCTCCGAGCTGTTCAGGTTAATCCTCTTCCGGGGCTTTCGGCTGGAATCCGAGTTCGGCGGTCCCGTTCGGTTCCAGCAAATTCCGCTTTTTGCCGCGTGGATCATGATGATTCTGGTGTGTGTGAGCTCACTCTATATCCTGAACGCGCGTTTGCGAGCGCGTGAGGTTGTGCGCGGATGACGGGTGCGGATCGCCAAATCGTCTTCGATAACGTCTCCAAGTTCTACGGAGAAGTTCTCGGCGTGAATCGCGTCAGCTTTGCGCTCGGTCAGGGGATCACCAGCCTCGTGGGGCCGAACGGCTCGGGCAAAACCACGCTTATGAACCTGCTCACCGGCCTGATCAAACCGACGCGCGGGTCCATTGACGTATTTGGCTTAACCACGCGTCAACCTATGGAGTTGTTCCGGCAGGTTGGGTATTGCACGCAATTCGATTCCTTCCCGCCGGGGAGCACGGGCTATGATTTCATCTTTTGGCCGCTGCGCCTCCATGGTTTTGGCCGCGAGCAGGCCGCCAGGTTGACCGCCGAAGCCTTGGAGCGGGCGGGCATGACGCAGGTCGCGCGGCGCAAAGTGGCTGGATATAGCAAGGGTATGCGCCAGCGCATCCGTTTGGCGCAAGCCATCGCCCACCATCCCTCGGTGCTGGTCCTGGACGAACCTCTCAACGGGCTGGATCCCATCGCACGCGCCGAGGCCATCGCCCTGTTCGAGTCTCTTGCCAAGCAGGGAATGCACGTCATCATTTCAAGCCACATTCTCGAAGAAGTTGACCGGATCTCCGATCGTGTCGTACTCATGAGCAGCGGCTACGTCGTGGCGGAGGGCCAGATTCGTGAAGTGCGGAAGGAGGTCCGCGATCATCCGATGCAGATTCTGGTGCGCTGCTCGAATGCCGCACGGCTGGCCTCGGCGGCGTTTGAACTGAATCATGTCGTCGAGGCAAAGATCCTCAACGACAGTCGCGGCGTTCTGATTCGCACGCGCGATCCCGAGCAGTTTTATCTTCTGCTCAGCAAGATCGTGTGCAGCGGTTTGATAGAAGTGGATGCGGTTGCCCCGGCGGATGACGACGTCAATTCGATTTACCAATACTTGATCGGGTCCAACGGTAGGCTTACATGAGTGCACGAGACCTCATCACTCGGACCAAAGGGTGGATGCAGGAACAACCCTGGGGGCTTTACAGAACCCAGATCTTTGTTCTCATGCGCAGCGAGGTCCGCCGCAACCTGTTCACTCGCCGCCGGCTGTGGGTCTATCTCCTGGCGGCCATCCCGGTTGTGATTCTGCTGATCCACAATGCATTTGCCCAAAATACCGCCGATCCCTTCGACATCGAGACCGACACGCGCGTGCTCGCGCATATCGTTCAACTTTATTACGTACGGCTGGGCATCTTTTTTGCGTGCATGGGAATTTTCACCTGGCTATTTCGCGGCGAGATGGTCGAGCGCACCCTGCACTACCAGTTTCTTGTACCGGTGAGAAGAGAAGTCCTGGTCATCGGGAAATTTCTGGCGGGCACGCTAATCTCCGTGTTTCTCTTTGAGAGTGCAGTTCTCGCTTGCTTTTGTTTGACCTACGCGCGATTTGGCGCGGCCGGCCGCTCCTACATTTTTGATGGGCCGGGTCTACATCAATTAGGTGCTTATCTGCTGGTGACGGCCTTGGCGTGCATCGGATATGGCTCGGTGTTTCTTGCTCTGAGCCTGCTCTTCAAGAATCCGATTGTCCCGGGACTCGTCTTCATGGGCTGGGAAGCAATTGCTCCCATATTCCCCGTTTGGGCTCAACGGCTTAGCGTGAGCTCCTATCTGAGGCATCTCAGCGCGGTCCAGTTGCCGGTCGAGGGACGCTTGGCGATCTTCACCGTAGTCACCGAGCCGGTCGCACCCGTGCTCGCCATCCTGGGTTTGCTTTGCCTCTCAGTCGCTGTACTCGTCCTTTCTTGCTTTCTCATCGAGCGCACAGAAATTACCTACACCGCGGAGTAACGGAGAGGCTTAACCCACTGGGGCCGGCGTTAGAGTGACGGCTGGCGCAGGGCTCGGAAGAACCCAGTAACGGCCTGCCGTGACCCATGACTACGGCTGCCCACCTGTTCCCGCGTACAGCAGTCCTGCCGATATGACATACACGAGTGCAACGGCGCCGAACGCCCGCGCGCCCAACCACCGCCATAGTTGCCCCGCCAGGAGCCCGCCCAAAGCCAGACCGGCAAGCAAAGAGAGTTCAAAGTAGGTCATCACTTTGGCGCGCAGTCCAGGATCGTGATCAGTCACGTCGGTGAGATGTGCAAGCAGCGGAGGCGCCACGGCGGCAGCACCGATGCCTTCCAGGCCCCGGCTGACGAAGGAGATGCTCACGCTCACCAGTCCCGTCAGGCCAAATAGCTGCGTGGCCCCCGCTCCGAGTAGCGAGCCTCCTGTCATAAGACCACGGGGTGCAATGGCGTCAGAAGCGATGCCCATCGGCGCAGCCGCGACCAGTTCAGCGCCGAATGAAACCGCCCCCAGTATTCGACCGGGCCAGCTCCAATCCCAGATCCGCAATTGGCGATCTGAGCCAGATAGAGCCCGACCAACACGCCACTTGCCCCTGCTGCAATGCGCTGCAGAGAGTTGCCGATCATCACCAGGATTAGGTTTAGGGCTTGCATTCGACGATTCACATGACTCGGGCGGCATGCAGTGACCCATAGTCACCCTTCAGCCCGGAGAGCCGAACCCGGCCATTTCTGCCCAAGCAGCGACAATTTGGATACCTTCGGGTGTGCGATTTGATGCGGCCAAGATCCAAGCCGCTCCCTTGTCCAGGTCTCGAGGTGAAACTTCTCTCCCATTTGTCGACTGAAACAGCTTGCGCTGCCACGCTGGAATTTCACCGAGCTTGTCGGGTGTGGCCGGGCATAATTCGACTTGTGCTCCGTGGTTGGCCAGATGGCGCGCCGCCGTGATTCCTCCGTCTCCGTTTCCTCCCGAACCCGCCAGAACCACGATCCTTGCCTGACGCCAGTTTGCGCCAAGGCACTCGAGCGCCATTTCCGCGAGGCTGCGGCCGGCGTTCTCCGCCACCAATGTTCCGAGATTCGGGAGACCGGGAAAACAT
>JBPYDQ010000616.1:0-7939 GCA_051986135.1 Terriglobales bacterium
CGGGCAGCGTGCTGCCAGAGCAAACTGCCCGCCGCATGCCGACCATGTAACGGCACGCGAAAACCCTTTGGCGGTGAAATTTACATGCTGATGCTGTGCGCAACCTTGAGCAAGCGCAAATAGGCGTTCCGATTAGCCGAACTGCCGACGCGGCGGCTCTCTGGACGACACGAGTCGATGAGATTCGACAAGGCAGCGTTTATCTGCGTAACTTTTCCTTCGTGAATGGGCCGCTCGCCGTGCGCGAGTCCTCTTGTAAACTCGAGCACGAAGAAAAAAGGGCCCTGGGCAGCATTGCTCGGGGCCCGAGTGTTTGGGGTTGAACTGTTCAAGGTTAGTTAGCGCCCACGGCCCCGCGTTCAGGCGCTCGGCCCATGGGATGCCCCGCAATAAGCGGCATTTCCCGCCCCACGATTCGGATAGCGAGGCAATTTCTCACCCATCTTCTCGTTCTTGCTCCAGAGGGTAGTTGCGATCACGTCCACAGCTGCCGCCAGACTTGCCCGCGTTCGAGGCGCTTGCCTTCGGCTTGGGTGCGCCGGCGCCCTTTGGCCCTTCGGCTCCGCCCGAGTGATATTCGGCGCTTTCGATCTATCGATCGTCAGACATTTCCGTCTATGGCAGGACAGGTGAAGCTAATCCTGCCAAGTCGTTGAAAATCATGGAGTACTTGGGAGGTTAGCACAAGGATTAGGAGGCGGAAATAGGCGGAGACCCTGCCAGCCTTACGCAAGCAACCTTGGTTAGTCGGGCGCAATGAGAGTCAGTACGCCCGAATGAGGCAGACGGAAGTCTCCTCGCAGCTCCAGGATGAGAGCTAATACCCAGAGAGCGGGTACCGAGACCCGACGGGAGGGCCTCGAAGCAGGTGCCCCATTAGCGGCTCTCTTACGTTCCGCGCCTGACTTGCCCGCCCCTATGCCGGGCTGTACGATGAATTGTTTCATCAGTGAAGGAGGAGGCCTTATGAGTACCGATACTCTCAGCGCTCCCATGCTGGGCGAGACCACCCGAACCCGAGTTTTTAAGAATTTTATTGACGGCGAATGGGTAGAGAGCACGACGGGAGAGACCTTCGAAGACCTCAACCCGGCCGATACGCGGGAGGTGGTGGGAATCTTTCAAAAGTCTGGAAAGGAAGACGTCGAGGCGGCCGTCGAAGCGGCCCGGCGCGCCTTTGCCAAGTGGCGCTTGGTTCCGGCACCTCGCCGTGCCGAAATTCTCTATAGCGCGGCCGCGATGCTGGTCGAACGCAAGGAAGAATATGCTCGCGACATGACCCGCGAAATGGGCAAAATTCTAAAAGAAACCCGCGGCGATGTGCAGGAAGCCATCGATACCGCTTATTACATGGCGGGTGAAGGACGGCGCATGTTCGGGCCCACCACGCCTTCAGAGCTGCCGAATAAATTTGCCATGGCGGTGCGTCAGCCGCTTGGGGTCTGCGCCATGATCACGCCGTGGAATTTCCCCATGGCGATTCCCTCCTGGAAGTTGCTGCCTGCGCTGGTTTGCGGCAACACCTGCATTATCAAGCCTGCCCAGGATACGCCGCTGTCGACCTTTAATTTAGTCCGTGCGCTGACGGATGCGGGTGTTCCCAAAGGGGTTATCAATATTGTGACCGGTTTTGGTTCCGCCATCGGTGCACCACTCACCGAACACCTTGAGATTCGCGCCGTGTCGTTGACCGGATCATCCGAAGTTGGTCGAATCGTTGGCACCTCCGCCGCCAAGACCTTCAAACACTGCTCGCTTGAACTTGGTGGCAAAAACCCCATGATCGTGCTCGATGACGCCAATCTCGACCTGGCACTGGAAGGCGCACTCTGGGGAGCGTTCGGTACAACCGGCCAGCGCTGCACCGCCACCAGCCGGATCATCGTGCAGAAGGGTGTCTACGGTGAATTTGTCGACCAGCTGGTGGAACGGGCCAAGGCTTTGAAGATTGGCAACGGGCTGGATGAGGCGGTCGATATGGGTCCCGCCATCAACGAAAACCAGCTCCAGACCGACCTGAAGTATGTCGAGATCGGCAAGACAGAGGGCGCGAAACTGTTGTGCGGCGGCAACCGACTGGACTCCGGCTCTTACAAGTACGGCTGGTTCATCGAGCCAACCGTGTTCAGCGATGTCGCGCCGAAAATGCGAATCGCCCAGGAAGAAATCTTTGGACCTGTCGTCTCGGTTATTCCCTGTGACGATTTGGAAGAGGCCATCACGATTGCCAATGACATCCCTTACGGTTTGTCCTCGGCTTTGTACACCAAGGACGTAAATAAAGCATTTTCCGCCATGCGCGACCTTTATGCCGGCATCACTTATATCAACGCTCCCACGATCGGCGCCGAAGTGCACCTGCCGTTCGGCGGAGTAAAAGCCACCGGGAACGGTCACCGTGAGGGAGGAATCGGGGCCATTGACTTCTATACCGAGTGGAAGGCGGTTTATGTAGATTACTCGGACAGGTTGCAAAGAGCTCAGATCGATAGGCCCGAGTAGTCGTCCGACAGCTGAAGACAATATACCGCCGTTCGCAGCCAAAGCTGAGTATAGAAAAACCTTCTCTCCAGTCTCGGCGTTCTCGGTGGTGGGTCGGAATTTCTGGAAGGTGCCTTTTGCCCGCGACCGAAACGCGCGAAATCACACCCGCAAGTCGGCTGGACAAGGTCCGCTACGCCATTCGCGATCTCGCCTGCCTCGCGGACCAGGTTGCGACAGAGGGGCACAAGATTCTGCCCTTGAATATTGGGGATCCTCTCAACTTCGACTTCCAGACTCCTCCGCACCTGATTGAGGCAGTTTATAAAGCGATGAGAGATGGCAAGAACGGCTACGCGCCTTCTACCGGAATCAAGGAAGCAATAAGCGCCATCCGGGCGGAGGCGGAGCGTAAGGGCATTGGCAACATTCAGGACGCTTTTGTAACTTCGGGAGTGAGCGAAACTGTCGATATCTGTCTCACGGCGTTGCTGAATCCAGGGGAAAACGTTTTGACGCCCAGTCCCGACTATCCGCTCTATTCGGCGGTCTTGGCGAAACTTGGCATTCGCCTGAACACCTACGGGCTTAACGAAGACGACGGTTGGCAGCCCGACCTCGCGGACGTGAGCCGGAAGATCACCGCCCAGACACGCGGCATTGTTCTTATCAATCCAAACAATCCGACCGGAGCCGTGTGCTCCCGGCCAATGCTCGAGTCAGTCGCGGAGCTGGCGCGCCGCCATAATCTGGTCATCTTCGCTGACGAAATCTACGACAAGCTCATCCTCGACGCTAACGCCCGGCACATAGCGATTGCGGCGCTATTGCCCGATCTGCCAGTGGTAACCTTCGGAGGTTTATCCAAGAATTATCTGGCTCCCGGGTGGCGCATTGGGTGGGGCGTAGTGAGTGGAGAAAGCCGTGCGGTAAAACCCTACGTCGAGGCTATCAACCGCCTGTTGCGGGCACGCCTCTCGGCCAATCATCCCGAACAGTACGCCATCAGGCCTGCGCTGGAAGGCTCCCAAGACCATCTCGTGCCGGTCATTGCCAAGCTGCGTTCGCGGCGGGAGCTGACGATGAAGTGGTCGAGTTCGACCCCCCGTGTTAGTTGCGTTCCACCCCGTGGAGCCTTTTATGCCTTCCCCCGCCTCGACATTCCGGAAGCCGACGATATCTTCGTGAGGGAATTGCTCGTCGAGAAGCACGTCATGGTGGTGCACGGATCCGGCTTCGGGCAGAAGGCAGGTACCAAGCATTTCCGCATCGTGTTTTTGCCTGATGAGAAGACACTTTCCGCCGCTTACGCGGCCATTGGCGAGTTGCTGCGCGAGCGTTATCACTGATGAGTGATCCCCACGGACACGAAGGTTCACAAAGCACAAGTGGTCGACCTGGTTCTCACCTCATTCGGAAAGTCGATGATGGATGGAATCCTCGAACTTGGCTGAAGAGATGTGTCGTAGGTACCAGATAGTGTCGAGTCGATGGTGGCCTCTGCCCACAGCGACTGTGGCGGAAGGTGTCGGGCTAGCTGCGCGGCGGCTGCCGGAAACAATGACATGCCTCTGCCGGGTAACGGTGCCAAGGGTCGGGAGCGGCGAATTCCGGGGGTTTGGCCACCTCATGCGGTCGGGAAATCGGCGCTGCCCGGCTCGCCCAAACGCCGGTGGAGGCCAACTCCATGTGCCACCGTCAACGCTAAGCTTACCCTCCCACCAGTATCAAGCTTGTAGGGCGATTCGACACCAGGCTTTGCTTTTGAACTCAGTTGACCCGACTCGGCACCGCCTTAGAGTTGCGCATTCCTCGGTTGCCGACGAAAATGGTTAACGCTCCTATGAAAGCTGAACTTTCGCTGTCTAGTCCTGCCGAAGTCGAAACTGAGTGTCTCGTTGTGGTCGCGCTTGACCGCGGCGAGAACGAGAAACCACAACCAAGCCTCGAGACAACCGATGGGCTTGTTCAACAGGCTGGCGCCGAAGTCCTCGCCAGCGGCGAAGTAACTGGAAAGGCCTTCGAAACCACTCTCCTCTATCACCCGGCAAAGCTGAAAGGCAAGCGGTTACTGATCATAGGAGGAGGCAAAAGCAAGAATTTCTCTGCCTATGAATTACGTCGTCTTGCGGGTGCCGCAGTCCGCAGTCTCAAACCGCGCTCCATTCGCAGTTTCGCCTTTGTTGCTCCCAGCAACGGCCTCGATTCGGAAGATGCGGTTCGAGCAATTGTCGAAGGCGCATTCGTCGGCAATTTCGATCCGGACACCTACAAGAGCGACCGCCAGGACCAGAGCATCGAAGCTGTGACCGTGGTCGCCCGTGGCGATCAGGGACGCCTGCGTCAGGCGGTCGAAGAGGCTGAGATTATCGGCGAATCCCAGAACTTTACGCGACAACTGGTGAACGAGCCCAGCAATCGCATGACGCCGAGCGTGCTCGCCGACGAGGCGCGAAAAATGTGCTCGGAAACCGGCCTCGAATGTGAGGTGTATGGCGCCGAGAAAATAAAAGAGCTCAAGATGGGTGCGTTTTGGAGCGTGGCCCAGGGCTCCGACGAGCCTCCCGCTCTGATCGTGATGCGCTACGAACCCGCAGGCGCGCCGCCAAAACCGGTGCTTGGGCTGGTGGGCAAGGGTATCACTTTCGATACCGGCGGGATTTCGATCAAGCCCGCCGACGGCATGGAAAAGATGAAATATGACATGGCGGGTGGCGCCGCCATGATCGGCGCCATGCGCGCGATTGGCCTCGTCAAGCCAAAAGTGAAGGTAATTGGCATTGTTTGCGCCACGGAGAATATGCCTTCCGGGCACGCGCAAAAGCCCGGTGATGTGCAGTTCGCCATGTCCGGCAAATCCATTGAAATCATCAACACTGACGCTGAGGGCCGGCTGGTCCTGGCCGACGGCCTCTACTACGCGCGCCAGCTGGGCTGCACCCACCTCATCGATGCCGCAACCCTGACGGGGGCATGCGTAGTGGCCCTGGGCTATGTGAACGCTGGCGTATTCGCCAACAATGACGAAATGTATCAGCTATTCGCACGGGCACTGGAGAAGGCGGGTGAAAAAATGTGGCGATTGCCGCTCGACGAGGAATACAAGGAGAGCATCCGCTCCAACATCGCCGATATTGTCAACTCTGGCGGCCGCTGGGGCGGAGCAGTTACCGCCGCCATGTTTCTCAAGGAGTTTGCCGAAGATACTCCCTGGCTGCATCTCGACATTGCCGGCACTGCCTGGATGGAAGATAACAAAGCTTGGATCGCCAAGGGACCATCGGGAATTGGGGTTCGCTCCCTCGTCCAGTTCGCGAAAGACTTGGCCCCCTAGAGAACCAGCCAGGGATAGCGCGGTTCCTGCGATGCCAGAGGGTGTGAGAATCGGGGCCACGCCGGATCAGGTTACATCACTGGTGGGACCGTGATACCCATGGTGGCCAGCAAGCGAATCAGTTCGCGCCGGACCACCGCAACCGTCGCCAGAAGGAAGCGCTTCCTTTGCTCATTTGCTTCCGTCAGAATGTGATGGCGGTGGTAGAAGTTGTTGAATAGCTGTGCCAGCTGAAAAGTGTGCTTCGCTAGATACGCCGGTTCCGTGGTCGCTATCGACTGGTCCACGATGTAAGAAGTCTTGGAAGCGGCCAGCCATAGCTCCCAGATTTCCGTCCCGGACCGAGCTTCAAGGTATTGGGCAAAATCCACGGCAGACAGGTTCGTTCGAAGGTCTCTCTCGAACCTCTGGGGATCCACTTCGGCCTTGCGGAAGATGTTGCTGGCGCGAACGACCGCATACTGCGCATATGGACCCGTTTCCCCCTCAAAGCTCAAAGCATCCTCGAAGTCAAAGGCGATCACCGACGGCTTTGTGTACTTCAACATGAAGTACCGCAGCGCGCCCACCGAGATCTGGTTGGCAATCGAGGCACGCTCGGCCTCCGTGAGCTGCTCATGCCGCGCATCCACTTCCTTGCGGGCGGATGCAATCAGGCGGTCAATCAGATCGTCCGCTTTAACCCCGAATCCTTTCCGGCCGGACACTTCTATGTAAGGGCGGGCCCGGTCTTCCTCGGAGAGCTTGTAACCCAGCTCCGCTGCGCAACGCGGCGTCAGCGCCACCATCTCGTATGAAAAATGCGTATAGTGGTCCGCGAGATCTTTGTATCCCAGCCCGCGCAACGCTTCGATGACGGTGTTCTGCGCTTCGGACTGGCGCGCGTCGATCACATTGTAGATTGCCCCCACTCCACCGAAATGCGGATGTTCCGAGTCCCCGTCGGTCGAGGAAATCCAGCACTCGTGCTGATTGGGATACCTATAAAACTTGCTGTATCCGAAGTCCTTACCCAGCAAGCCAAATTTCCAGAGGTGATAGGCGATGTCTTTGCCGACGTATCCCACCGTCCCATTGGAGCGGACGATCACTTTCTGATCTCGTTCGGCCAGTTGAGCCTCATCGCCGTTAGAGCTCACCCCGGCTCTTTTCATGACCCAACAGCCCTTGTTCTTGCCCTCGGTCTGGTAGGTGACGACATCGCGATCTTTGAGTTTCTGAAAGGCTGCATCCCAGAAATCGAGGTGCAGAATTTCACTTTCGCGAGGCAGGAAATCGTATTCGATATCCAATCGGTCCATCGTCTGTAAGTGCCGCCGCAGAACGGCAACCGAGACCAGGTCGGCAACCGTCGCGGTTTCGTTGTTACCCGCTTCAATGGCGTGGAGTGCCTCGACTCGTGCCTGCTGATGCCGCTTATCTTGTTCGTACCACTGCGCCACGCGGGCGTAGAGATCCCAGCAGTAGTAGTCAAAACGCGGCTGGCGCGCCAGTTGCTCGATTTCCGCCCGTGACTTTTTCTCCAGCTCGAGGAATCCGACGACTACGTCCGCGACCTGCACTCCGGTGTTGTCGATGTAGTTCTGGACATCAACTTGCCGTTTCGTCGACCGCAGCAGGCGCACGAAGGTATCTCCCAGGATCGCATTGCGGAGATGGCCGATGTGCGCCGCCTTGTTGGGATTGATGCTGGAGTGCTCGACCAGAATCTTGTCAGCGGGAACCTCGGACAATGGCTGGTGATCTGCCGCCAAGGCCTGGGCTAGTTCCGCCCTTTTGACTCGAGCATTGATGTATCCCGCGCCTGCTAACTCGAGGCTCTCGAATCCCTCGATCTCGCCTATTCCCGCGACGATCTCCTCCGCAATCTTGCGCGGAGGCTTGCCAAACTTCTTGGCCAGCTCGAACGCCAGCGGCAGGGCATATTCTCCCATTTCAACTTTGGGAGGCTGTTCGATCACGATATTGGCCAGCTCAAGTTGGTAGGTACGATCGAGAAAATCGCGGACAGCTTCGGCCAGCCTGCGCTCGAGATGGCGATACAAGGAACCTCGCTACACTATTGAAGAAAATAGCGATTTTAGCAGACCGAGGGGCGGCCTCAGGTTTGACGGTACCGTACGG
>JBPYDQ010000617.1:0-3781 GCA_051986135.1 Terriglobales bacterium
GTTCTTTCCGGAACGCTTCGATGACCGCGGCCGTGGGGAATAAGCTGCAATGGTCGGAAAATGCGGCGAACCACACCACGATCCCGTGGTGTTTGATGGCAGGAATCCGGTAACTGATGGTTTCCGTGGCTTCGCGAGGCACCGCGGAGCGGATTGCCGCGCGCATTTTGCTTAGAGTGCTGCGCGCGGGTTCTGGAACGCGAGCCAGGTATTCCGCCACATTCTTTGGAGCGCCTTTGGCCGTCGAGCGGCGCGATCTCTTCTTTTTCACGCCGGAGAGTATAGCAAGCGATGGCGCTCGTTGCGCCCGAGCCGGTCAATACCCTTCGGGCGGAATTTCGTAGCCGGCAGCTTCCAGCGAGCCCGCACCGCTCCAGCCCCAGACGAGGACGACATCTTCGCTGCCGGTATTGTCAAATCCGTGCCAGTGGCCGCGCGGCGTGAAAACCACGTCACCCTGACCGGAAGGCTCGCGGCCGGTGTCCGTGTAAAGGAAGCCCCGGCCTTGGACCACGATGAAAAATTCGTCGGCGTTGGGATGGCGGTGCTTGTCGTGGCGCGCACCCGGAGGAAGAACCGTCCAGCCGATGAGGAGTTTGTCGGAGCCCGCGGAGGTCTGGTCGATCAGGAACTGGACCTGCATGTCGATCCAGCCCTCATTGCGCTGGAGGCCTCGGACATGCGGAACATCGCGGAGATTGGTACGGTAGGGTTTGATTTTCATTGCGACATCCCTCCCATTCGGCGGTAGACCTCGTAGACCGCCACAAAATCGTGATGCGCAAGGCCGAGGCCGCGACAAGCATTGAGCATTTCATTGGCGGCGGCGCCGAGCGGAACGGGCACGCCCATTTTGCGGCCCAGATCAAGCGCGAGCAGCATGTCTTTCTGCTGAAGATTGACGTTGCCATAGGTAGCGTCGGAAAGGTGGCCCTCGAGAATGAGCGGCGCGCGATAGTTGAGAACCGGCGAGGCCACCACGCTTTTGAGAAAGGCGTCGACGGCAACTTCGCGGGGGACCCCGCCTTTCTCTGCCAACGCCACGCCTTCGCAGAAGCCCATCACTTCAATGACCAAGGTCATGTTGAGAGCGACTTTAAGCTGCACGGCTAGGCCCTGGGCGCCGATGTAGGTAACTTTGGGACCGATCGAGAGAAGGACGGGTTCGACGCGTTCGAACGCGGCCTGGTCGCCCGCGACCAGCAGCGAGGCTTTGCCCTGGCCAACGGTGAGCGTGGTGCCGGAAATGGGGGAGTCGAGCATGGTGAGGCCGGCACTGGCGAATTCCGCGGCGATCGCGCGGCTCGCGTCCGGGTCGATGGTGCTCATGTCGAGATAGACGGCGCCTTTGCTTAGGCCGCGGATAACCCCATGCTCACCGAGAGCGAGTGCCCGGACGGCAGCAGAGTCCGTGACGATGGAGAAGACGACTTCGGATTGGCGCGCTGCCTCGCGCGGCGTGTCGGCCCAGACCATGCCGATTTCGAGCAAGGGCGCCGCTTTTTGCTTGGTGCGATTCCAACCGGCCACGGTGTGGCCGGCGGCGATGAGGCGCGGAACAATGGCCTGGCCCATGTCGCCGAGGCCCAGAAACCCAATTTTCACGAGGCACCTCTTCCCGAACCGTCGAAGCAACGATGAAACTCGAGGGAAATAGTAACGGACTCCGTCGGCAATTGCGCTGCTTCCTTTCTTTTCTCTCGTTGCGAGGCGTGCCTCGAGCGAGCGGCGCGCTCGCAACGCGATCCTGGACGATCCTGGGGGGCGGACGACATAGGAGTGAAAAATCATGCCGCCCGAGCTTCACGTCGGCCCTCCCAATAATCCTCAAAGCAACCGTTGAGATGAGAGCAGCGTAGTGCCAGGATGGCGTTGGCTCCCCGGACGGTCCAGAACATTCCGGATTGTTTTAGACGAGAGCCGATGACCGACTTGCAGCCAGCTTCGACCACACCCGAGCCAACAAACAAGTGCTGGCGGCGGAATTTGGGATAGCGCATCCGCTCTGTATTTCTTTCGAAGTAGTCAGCCTCCGTGCGAATCTTCTCGGCGACTTGGGCATTGGTGGTGTGGATGGAGCGGAGCGCGCCCACCAGTTTTTCAATTTTCCCTTTGTCCAGCAGACGCTTCTGGTGAACCTTCATCCAAGCTTTCTGTTTGATTTCCTCCTGGGGGTACAGCTGGCGCGCCAGCTCCCAGAGATGCTGGCGAGCGTGGTAGAGGTCGACGATTGGCATCGCTTCCGGAAAGTGTTCGGCGACCAGATTCCAGATCCATTCGGCGCCATCGCCGATGACCACCTTCTTTTTCGCCAGACGCCAACCACGTTTTAACGCTTCCCGATAGAGGCGCTTGCCAAACTCTACCGCCGTTTCGATGGCCCCGGTGTAGGTCGTGGAATCCGGGTCGCGGATCGCGTAGCCCTTCTTGTCCCAGGTGGTTTGCGTGAATACGCATCCCAACTTAGCTTCCCGAGTATGTGCTGGTTGGCCCGCGATCTTGCCTTGCCGACCCAGCGTCTCTTTCTTCACCACGGGGACACCGGTCCCATCCATCTGCAGATAAAGGATGGGAATCGGCCGGCCAACGGGGATCGGCAGATCCAACTGCACCGCTCTCTGGATCTGCTGTTGTTCTTGTTGAGCGATTTCCGCTCCGATCGTCTCTGCCGAACGCTCGACGGACTTGGTCGTCACCTCCAAGCCAGCCAGAACTTTCAGCTGTTCGCGGCCGTGCTCGAAGGGAGCTTGCTGGCCCACCAGGGCTTGCATGCGGCGTACCCCGGGAGAAAACTCCGTCCTGTCGATGTCTAGCTCGACATCGACAGGAAATTGGCCGGTGTGACAGTGCGGACATAAATAGTAGGGGCGCGAAACTTGCACGGGGCCTACGGCAGTCAGCACCGGCTTGGAGCGCAACTCTCGATACGAAGCTGCTTGTCCGCAGTGACAAGTCACGGCGTGCTGGGCCTTGGCCGGGGCGGGAAAGTCCAGCAGTTCGTTCAAGGCGGCGGCACCGGCCCGGTGCATGGCAGAGCGCACGGCCATCTCGACGGCTTCGAGATCGAGACGCCCGGTCTTGCGCCGCCCCTGGAAAATGATCTGTAAGAGTTGATCTACTTCGCGCGCGACTTCTTTACGGATCGCTTCGGCCGTTTTTTTTCCTGCTCCGTTTCGGGCTGCCCCTCGACCGGCCGCAAATGGCAGATCTTGGCGTTGGTTTCAACAAATTCCCGACTGAGTTGCTGGAAATTGCGGAACTCCGCCACTTCACGTTCTGCTTTGCGTGCCGCCGCCGGCGTGGGCAACGACTCGGTTAAGGTTTTGCCGTCCACTTTATAGGTGAGCCTGAGATTAGGACCGTGGCCCGGGTCACCTGGCTGATGGCAGCGGCAATTTGATTTGCCACAGCGACCCGAGGTACTGGAAACGGAACCAGGGCGAAGGTCACCGAGTGCAGCGATCCGCTGAGCGATGGCGTTCCGACGCTCCTCTAATTCGGCAAGGGAATGTGGCATAGGTTGAGTTTACCCTCCTTAGTCCTAGCGTACTACATACGCTAGGACAACCGCCACAAAAAAAGAAAACCAGCTATTCCCCCTTCTATGTCGTCCGCCCAACAGAGGAACAGAGATTGACTTGCTCCTTACAAATTAACTACATTGATGGGACCGGCTATCCTACCCAGCCCTGTTCCAGGTTCGAGGGGATGCTTCGAAAATGTGGGAACAGTCCCAATATTCCTGGGTAGAGTTCTGCAGGAAACATCGCAGGCAGAACAT
>JBPYDQ010000618.1:0-13508 GCA_051986135.1 Terriglobales bacterium
CTGCGCGTAGTGTTCCCGTCGAACGCTCTCGATGCGGCTGGGCTCTTGCGAACGGCAATCCGTTCGGACGATCCAGTGCTGTTTCTGGAACATAAGCGGCTTTATCGGGAGACGTTTGGGCGGTCGCCTTATCCCGGGCCCGACTACATGATTCCGTTCGGCAAAGCGAAGGTAGTCCATCCAGGCATGCATTTAACCTTCGTCACCTATGGCGCGGTGGTTCCGCGTGCGCTGCAGGCTGCACAGAAGCTGGAACGCGAAGACCACATCAGCGTGGAAGTGATCGATCTACGTTCGCTTAACCCGTTCGATTGGGAGACGATTGCCGCTTCGGTGAAGAAGACCAATCGCGCCCTGGTGGCCTACGAAGATTCGCTGAGTTGGGGATATGGAGCCGAGATTGCTTCACGGATTGCCGACCAGTTGTTTGAGGATCTCGATGCACCCGTGCGACGGGTCGCAGCCAGAGACACTTTCGTCGCCTACCAACCCTTGTTAGAAAATGCTATCCTCCCGCAAACCGCGGACCTGTTCCAGGCGATGAAGGAATTGGCGCAATACTGAACTGTATGCTCGGAAAGCATGAAAACACTTCGGTTCTACTACATTTCTTAGAGAGATATACAGGAAGCACCTTATGGCAACGTATTCTGATCGGCTGTCATCGTATGTTCCATCGTTTGTGCCGGGTTGAAGTAGCCTGCATGAGAAGAGCCCGCATGCAAGCAACGCCACTCACGAGTAACCTGTAAGCAGGAGGTGTCATGGTTTGGACCTTCATTGCAGGGATGCTATGCGGGGTTGTACTCCTGATTCTTGCGATCCTGATAAGTGATCGAAGCTTTCTCGATCTGTTGATGGGCCGATTTGCTGTCGAGCCGGTGCCGCGTCCGCAGGAATCTGAGCCGCCTGGCGAGAAGCAACATACGATGGCTGTGGGCAGCGATTCTTAAAGAATCTGTCAACAGCTAAGCCCTTTTACGAGCCGCGCCGCCTCGTTTTTCCCGGCGATGCGAACTGTCGAACCAGAAGACCCCGCCCCTGACAGAAATAATCATGATCATGCCGGACTCCAGGCGAAGAACTTGAAACTCGAGCAGATCTAAGAAAGGCAACTGACCTTCTCAAAACCGAACAGATTGCTGTGGCATAGGATGAATTCGCGAACACCCTTGGGCCCGAAGACATTAGGTCAGTCGTCGGCGCTAACAGTGATTTGCGGGGCCGACCTGGACGGGGTGGCTCGAATCTCCTGATCCTTGTATTGCAGTTGATAGAGCTTGTAATAAATGCCGCGATTGGCGAGCAGTTGCTGGTGGGTACCGATTTCCCTCACTTGGCCTTTGTGCATCACGATGATCTTGTCGGCCCTCTGGATGGTGGATAACCGATGGGCGATGATCAGCGAAGTGCGGCCTTCGACCATGCGGGTTAGAGCGTCGCGTACGCGGAACTCTGTTTCCGTGTCAACGCTGGAAGTCGCTTCATCGAGAATCAGGATTTTCGGATCGTGGGCGAGGGCGCGCGCGAAAGAAATCAGCTGCTTCTGACCGGTGGACAGAGTGCTCCCGCGCTCGTGAACCGCTTCTTTGAATCCGTTCGGCAGCGTGCGGATGAAGTCAGCGATATTGACCTCCTCAGCGGCGCGCTCGACGTCTCCATCTTCTATCCATTCTGTGCCCAAGCGGATATTTCCGGCGACGGTGCCGGTGAACAGGAATGGGTCCTGGAGCACCACTCCAAAGCGGCGACGCAAATCGGATAGATCCATTTCCCTGATGTCAACGCCATCAATCCGAATCGCGCCCTTTTGCACGTCGTACAGTCGCATCAGCAGAGAAATGAGCGTGGTTTTGCCCGCGCCGGTATGGCCGACTACCGCTACTGTCTCGCCGGGATCAAGCGCGAAGCTGACGTCTCGCAAAACCCAATCAGGCTCGCCGGGAACGGGTGTGGACGGTTTCAGAGCCCCCGGTGCCGGCACCCCCGCTACATTCCGATAAGCGGCTTTCTTATCTTCCTTATCTTCGACCGGCACATTGCGGTAGGCGAACCAGATGTGGTCGAACTCGATGCGTCCGGCGCCGGTCGCTTTCTTTGTCACTCGGGGAGAAGTGATTTCTACCGGCGTATCCAGTAATTTGAAGATGCGTTCGCTGGCGGCCATTGCCGACTGCAGGATGTTGTATTTCTCGCTCAAGTCCTGGATCGGGCGAAAGAAACGCTGCGCATACTGCATGAAAGCAACCAGGACGCCGAGTGTCATCACATTTTGGAAGAAATGGACGGTAAAGAGGCTCTTTCGGGAAAAGCCAATCGTCAAACTGCCAACGGTGGTGTGGCGAAAAATCTCGCTTCCGCCGAACCAAAGGATGGAGGCCACGGCGATCGAAGACAGGATTTCCACCACCGGGTAATAAAGCGCGTAGGCCAGGATTGCATCTTTGAAAGCCTCCATATGGCTGGCATTGATATCGGAAAATTTGCGGAAGGCGCGCTTTTCGCCATTGAACAACTGCAGCACGACCATTCCGGAAACGTGTTCCTGTAAATAGGAATTGATTCTGGCAACGGCTACCCTTATCCGGCGGTAGGAATCTCGAACTCGGGTCCTGAAGATCATCGTTGCCCAGAAAATCACGGGCAGCACCAAGAAAGTAATCAGAGCCAACTTCCAGTTCATGGTCAACATGATGGCGAGGATAAAGAGAAGAACGAATATATCCTCGAAGATCGAAACTACGCCGGCCGTGAACATCTCGTTAAGTGCATCGACGTCCGTGGTGACGCGGGTAACAAGCCGCCCGACCGGATTCTTATCGAAAAAGGCGATATGCATGCGCTGGAGGTGGCGGAAGATCTGGCTGCGTAAGTCGAACATGACCCTCTGGCCAGTCCATTGCATGAAGTAGGTCTGAAGAAATTCCAGAAAGAACGAGAAGGCAAGTAGTCCGACGTACAGAAAGGCAATTTGGGCAATGCCCGTCCATGGCTGAGGGCTCAGCCAGCGGTCGAACGGCGTGTGGCCGCCCGGCACCTTGGCCAGATACTTATCTATAGCCACTTTGGTCAAGTAAGGGCCTAGGACGTCGGCCCCGGCTTTCAGGATGATGGCCGTCAGCGCCAGCCCCACCTGCCAGGTGTAGGGGCGTAAATACCTGAGCAGCCGCTTCATAAGGCGACTGTCGTACGCTTTCCCTAATACCTCTTCTTCCTGCATCGCCATCGTGTGCTACCTAAGGGTACCTCATATGGATGGCAGCGACGGGGGGGAGGATCGAAAAGGTTCAGGAGAGGAAAACATTCGACGAGGACGGGCGGGTGTCGGCCGTACCTACGTGAATCTCCTTAGAACCAAGGCGGAATTCTTTGAGCCGAAGCCCACGCAGTTGCAGATGGCATGCTCGATCTGAGCTCTGCGGCCTATATCGGGGACGTAGTCGAGGTCGCATTCCGGATCAGGCACTTCGAGGTTGATGGTGGGAGGAATCAGGCCGTGCTCGATGGCGACCAGTGTCGCGGCTAGACCTGCGGCTCCGGTTGCGCCTTGGGCATGTCCGATCAGCGATTTCAGGGCGGACATCGGAATCTGCCGCGCTCGCTCGCCAAGCGCCAGCTTCAGTGCGCGGGTTTCTACTCGATCGTTGAGCTCGGTCGATGTTCCGTGAAGATTAACGTATTGAATGTCGGCGGGCGAGACTCTGGCTTCCGCCATGGCCTCGGTGACTGCGCGGGCAGGTTCTTCTGCCGATTCGCTCAAGCGCACGCGATGAAACGCCTCACAGGTGGAGGCGTATCCCGCAATTTCGGCGTAAATGCGGGCGCCGCGCGCACGGGCGTGTTCGTAATCTTCTACCACGAACATCCAGGAGCCTTCGGCCAGCACAAATCCGTCGCGGTCGGCGGAAAACGGGCGCGAGGCGCGCTCAGGGGCGTCGTTCCATGAGGTGGTCAGCGCCCGTAGCAGAGTGTAGCCCTTGATGATGCCGGGGGTGATAGTCGAATCAACGCCGCCAACCAGGAACATACGCTGCATTCCGGCCTGGATGTGCTGGAGGGCATAGCCGATGGCGTCGGTGGAAGAGGTGCATCCGGTCGTGACCACGTGACTGTAGCCACGGAAACCAAACCGCATTTGTACTTCGCTGGAGATCGTCCCGGCAGTGCCACTCGGAATGCAGAAAAGGCTGACTTGCTTCACCTTGCCGGTATGCCATAGCTGGTAATTGTGCTCGGAATACTCCTGGGCGCCGCCGCCGGAGCCCAAAATGATGCCGATGTCGCGCTTTTCGGCCAGCGTCATGGCATTTGGATCGAGGCCTGCATCCTTTAGCGCTTCGACGGATGCGGCCAGGCACAGAGGTACCACTCGCGACACGTGCTTGCGTTCTTTTGCGTCGATCCAGGCAAGTTCGTCGAAATCAGAAATTTCACCAGCGATCTGCACGGGCAGTTGGCTGACATCGTAGCGGGAGATCCGTCTGACGCCGCTCTTGCCATCGAGAATGGCGCGGCAGAAGGCCTGGCGACCGAAGCCGTTGGGGCTCACTACGCCCATGCCGGTAACGACTACTCTGGTGGTAGATCTTTTGAGCGTCACGTACTAGTTTCCGACCGGTAGATGAGACATTTCAGGTAGACCTCGATTTTTCTGGTTCTCCCGCTCGGAGAGTGCCGAAGCAATATAAAACTTTTCGTGCCAATCACCAACGGGGCATTAGGCGGATGAACAGTCAGATGCGTGTCCCCCTCCTCGAGTCGCCACAAAATGGGATAATCAAGATGCCCATGCCGCTCGGTATTTACGTCTCCGTCCCCTTCTGTCGCACGAAATGCAGCTACTGCAACTTCGCCTCAGACGTCTTCTCCCGGGCCGTTTTCGACGGTTACGTGGACCGGGTTTGTGCCGACATTGAAAGATCGGCTGTCACCGCGGAAAGCATGGGCGGCGATATGGAGCACGAAATCGATTCTATCTATTTGGGCGGTGGAACTCCTAGTATTTTAGATTCCGACCAACTGGAGCGCATATTTGTCACCATTCGGCAGAATTTCTGTCTCCAGACAGCTAGCGAAATAACGGTGGAGGGCGCTCCGGGAACGCTGTCGGAGCCCATCCTGGACGCGCTTCTGGGCGCGGGTGTGAACCGCGTCAGTTTAGGAGTGCAGTCGTTTATACACCAGGAATCGGCCGCGGTGGGCCGACCCGACCAACGAAGCGCGATCGTCGACGACATGGCTCGGTTGCGCGCCCGGGGTATAGGCAACATCAATATTGACCTGATCGCCGGATTGCCGCATCAGACCTCGGAGAGCTGGGAGTCATCCCTCAAACAAGCCATCGATTCGGAGGCGCCGCACGTAAGCGTGTACATGCTTGAAATCGACCAGGACTCGCGCCTGGGTCGCGAATTGATGGCAGGCGGCACCCGCTATCATGCCCACTTTGTTCCGGATGAGGACCTGACCGCCGATCATTATCTAACCGCTTGTGAACGACTGAACGGGGCCGGCATTGAGCAGTACGAAATTTCCAATTTTGCGCGCGCCGGTTTTGAATCGCGCCACAACCTGAAATACTGGGTGCGGCAACCGTATCTTGGTTTTGGAGTAGATGCGCACTCTATGCTGCGGGCTTCCTCAGATCCATACAAGTTCGTGAATACTGCCGGGCCGGCGCCCGCGGCCAGGACACTATCGTGCGAGATCTCCTCTTCTGACCTGAATGCTGTGCGGTTTTCTACCGCCGATTCGCTCGACACGTATCTCTCCGGCGCGCCGTTATGCCGCACCCCGGTCTCGCGCCAGGCAGCTCTCGAAGAGACATTGTTCTTGGGCTTGCGGCTGGTAAGAGGCTTGGATTGGACGCGTGTGGCTGGGGAGTTCGGAGCGGATCGGGTCGCCCGGTTTTCACCCGCACGAGACGAGTTTATCCAGGGTGGCTTGATGATCGAGGATGGCAAATTCGTTCGCCTGACCGCGCGAGGCAGACTGTTGTCGAACGAAATCTTCCAGCAGTTTCTTACCTCGGCCGATTCTCGAGCAGTAAGAACCCAAGGGTGCGAGTTATAATTCTCGATGCTCGAAGGGGGCAAGGTATGGGCCTGTACTCGCATTATGACGGCGCACATAATCATCCGGTCAACCGCGCCCTGCATATGATCGCCATTCCCGTCGGCTTTTCGTCTCTCGTCGTGGTCTGGTTTCACTGGATCATCGGCCTGCTGCTGATTCCTACCGCTTTCGCGCTGGCCTGGCTGGGACATCTGATCGAAGGCAATAAGCCGGCATTCCTGACGAATCCGGCGCACGTTTTCGTGGCCCCCCTCTGGATGGTGCGAAAGATCTTTGGCGCGGGAGCTAAGAAAACCGCATAAACCCCGTCTCCGGGGCGCGCTCCAACCAACCGGTCGGTTTCCTTATTTCTTCCAACTCCAATTGCTGTGATGTAATCAAAGATCCTGCTACGACCGCCGACAACCCTGTTTGTCGGGGCGGCTACGGGAGTTCCGATCGGTATCCCTCGGAGGGTTCTTGGATTTTCAATTGAATGACGAGCAGTTACAGCTGAAGAAGACGGTGCGGGAGTTTGCCGAGCGAGAGATTGGGCCCCACGTTATGGAGTGGGACGAGGGAGGCCAGTTCCCACTGGAGACCATCAAGAAATTGGGGCAGCTGGGATTGATGGGAACGATTTTTCCGGTGGAGTACGGAGGGGCGGGGGTGGGTTATGTCGAGTACGTCACCGCCATCGACGAGCTTTCTCGCGTCGACGGTTCGGTGGGAATCATCGTGGCCGCACACACTTCACTCTGCTCGAACCACATTTTTCTCGCCGGAACCGAGGAGCAGAAGAAGAAATACGTGTCGAAGCTTGCCACCGGGGAGTCTATCGGCGCCTGGGGGCTGACCGAACCTTCGTCGGGATCCGATGCGGGCAGCGCCCGCATGATAGCCGTGCGCCGCGCTAATAACTGGGTGCTGAATGGCACCAAAACCTTTTGTACGAATGGGCACTACGCCGACGTGGTGGTGGTCATCGCCGTCACCGATCGTGCGGCGCACACGCATGGTCTCTCGGCATTCATCGTGGAGAAGGGAACTCAAGGCTTTCGCCCAGGCAAGAAAGAAAACAAGCTGGGACTGCGGGCAAGCGACACGGCGGAGCTGATTTTCGAAGATTGCGTCATTCCCGGGGAGAATTTGCTGGGAAAATTGGGGGACGGCTTTATTGACGCTATGCAAGTGCTGGACGGCGGCCGCATCTCGATCGCGGCGCTCTCGCTGGGCATGGCGCAAGGCGCCTATGAGGCAGCTCTGAACTATTCGAAAGAGCGCAAGCAGTTTGGAAAAGCGATCAGCGAATTCCAAGCGATCCAGTGGAAACTGGCGGATATGGCTACCGAGATCGATGCGGCACGCCTGCTAACTTTGCGAGCGGCGTCCATGAAAGATGCGGGCCTGAAAACCACGTTGGAATCCTCGATGGCCAAGCTTTATGCCAGCGAAGTTGCGGTCAGGTGCGCGAATGAGGGAGTGCAGATTCATGGAGGGTACGGATTTATCAAGGACTATCCAGCGGAAAAGTACTATCGCGATGTGAAACTGTGCACCATCGGTGAGGGGACCAGCGAAATCCAAAGATTGGTGATTGCCAGACAATTATTGAAAGACTGGCCTACTTGAAACTCGCCTGCTCTTCTCTCGGAAGATGTTTTGCCCCCGACCGCTTGGCGCAGGGTTTTGCGGGATTCTGGCCCGGACTACGTCTACTAAATTTAGCTCTAACACGCATCTGGGACTGCAAGATCCCGGATTGGAGCGCTTGCTCCCGAGACTCGTTTCCACTCGAAGCTGAGACGGTGAGTTCGTCCTCGCCTAGGGGCGACTCCCTAGATGCCATACAGCCCGGTTATGGTGTCAATCGGTGGCGATGTGCAGGCTCTCTAAAGACGAAACAGCCTCTCTCTTCCGCCTTTGCTCGGCTTTTTTGACTGCTTTACACTGAGGGTCTGGACTCCAATCTACAGTTCTGGGCAGAGCGCCTTCGCGAGGGCGATCCTCGCGCACTGGCGCGTGCTATCAGTATGGTCGAGAACCGCGAGAACGGTTCGACCCGTCTGCTCAAGGAGTTGTTTCCTTACACCGGTCGCGCGCGCATTCTGGGGCTGACGGGAGCGCCCGGTGCGGGCAAGAGCACGCTGGTGGACCAGCTGGCAAAATACTACCGCTGCCAGAATCGGACGGTCGGTATCATTGCTGTCGATCCCACCAGTCCGTATAGCGGGGGCGCGATTCTGGGCGATCGCATTCGCATGCAGGATCATTTTTCCGATTCTGGCATTTACATTCGCAGCATGGCTACGCGTGGGTCGCTGGGAGGCCTGGCGGGGACCACGGCGGATGTGGCCACGGTTCTGGATGCGTCGGGGCGTGATCTGATCATGATCGAGACGGTTGGCGTGGGGCAGGACGAGGTTGATATCGTTAGGCTGGCCGACATCACGGTGGTTATATTAGTTCCTGGCATGGGCGACGATGTGCAGACCATCAAGGCTGGCATCATGGAAATCGCCGATGTTTTTGTGATCAATAAGAGCGATCGCGAGGGAGCCGAGCGCGTGGTTCGCGAGGTTCGGGCCCTCCAGTCGCTGGCGACCCGAAGTGACCATTGGACGCCTCCGATTGTGAAAACCGTGGCTAGCGAGGGGAAGGGAATCTCGGAATTGGCCGCCGCCATTGCCGGCTATGAATCGTTTCTGCAAAGAGAAAATCTGGTACTCAAGAGGAAAGCTCAAAACTGGCGTGATCGCTTGCTAGAAATGATTCGAGAGTCGATGCTGGATCGGGCGCGCGCTGAAATGTCGGAGGAAGAGGCCGAGCGGCTTGCCATGGAAGTGGCTCAGCACCAGCGTGACCCCTACACGGTGGTAGAGGAGATCGTTGCCAGGGTGAGCGGAGCGAAATAGGGTCAGCGCCTGTCGAACTTTTCCTCCTGTTCCCGGGCTTTGGCCTCGAGGTTCTCGGTGCCGCGGCTGGAATGCGCGGAAACGGAATGGAAATCACGATTGATCATCTCGGCATAGCGGTGAAATCGCTGTCGCGAGCGAAGGCGATTTACGAGAAGCTGAACCTCGAGGTATCTGCCGAGGAAACGGTCGCAGGGGAGCAGGTGCGGCTTGTCATGGTGCCGGTCGGGGAGAGCCGGCTGGAGCTACTGGAGCCAACCTCCCAGAACTCGACGATCGCCAGGTTCATCGCCAAACGCGGCGAAGGACTGCACCACGTTGCATTGCGTGTGCCGGACTTGGAAGCCGCGGTGGAACGGCTAAAGAAGCAAGGCGTGCGGCTGGTCTCAGAAGAGATTAAGGTCGGCGCTGGCGGCCACCGCTACATCTTTGTACACCCTCGGAGCACGGGTGGAGTGCTGCTTGAACTGGTAGAGGGTACTGAAAAGTTGGCCACCGATTCCGCTCGATTGCCACGGACCTAATGCTGCTCCTCTCCGTTGACACCTCCGGTAAGCATGGCAGTATTGCACTGTCGCGCTGCCATGAAAGCGGCAGTTGCCAGTCGATCGAAGTCGTGCCTTTGTTGGGGGGTACGTTCTCAGCGCAATTAGTGCCGCAGATTCGATCCTTGCTTGCAAAACATGGCCTCTCCAAGCAGGACATCGGGGGATTGGCGGCGGCCACTGGCCCGGGATCGTTCACCGGCTTACGGGTAGGGCTAGCTGCTATCAAAGCTTTAGCTGAGGCGCTGGAGAAGCCGATAGCGGCCGTTTCTTTGCTTGAGGCGGTGGCGGCAGCAGCTCCCGCGAGCGGTCAGGTGGTAGCTGTCATGGATGCAGGGCGGGGCGAGATGTTTGAAGGACGGTACGAGCTTCTGTCCGATTCAAGTCCTCGATTGATCGGCGAAGAGTTGGTCCGCATAGACGATTTCTCGCATGCCGATGAGCAGCGTGTCGTCACCCCGGATGAGAGGCTGGCTGACCTGCTGCGGGGTAAGGGCATTGCCATCGACGTGGTCGAGTGGCCCCGCACCGATGCTGTTGCTCGCCTGGGCTGGCGAAAGATTCAAGCGGGAGACACGACCCTGCCGGAACAGCTTGAGGCGAATTACATTCGACGATCGGACGCTGAAATCTCTTTGAAATCATAGGGGATAATGTTGAAAATGCGCGCTGCAACCCCTGCTGACATTCCTGCCATCGTCGCTTTAGAGAGGCAGTCCGACGCGGCCGCGCATTGGAGTGACCAGAACTACGCCAGCATCTTCGCCGCCGATGGTCCACGACGGGTTGTGCTTATTACAGAAAACCAAGGTGCTGCAGTGGCTTTTGTTGTGGCCAGGATCGTTGGCAGCGAATGGGATATCGAAAATATCGTCGTCGCGACCAAGATGCGGCGACAGGGAATCGCTTCTGAATTCATTCGGAGGATTGTTGAGCAGGCTGAGGCCGATGGTGCGCTGAAGATTGTGCTGGAAGTCCGCGAATCGAATTTCGAGGCTCGCGCCCTCTATCAGAAAGCGGGCTTTGTTGAATCCGGATCTAGGAGTCGCTACTACCAGAGTCCCGAGGAAAACGCGATTTGTTATGGTTTGGGGCTTCGCCCCGCGGCAAAGAAGTGATGAAGCCGGGTGCGTGAAAACCTCTGCCACCCTCCGAGACTTACTCCAATCTCCGAGTTCTACGAGTGCTCAACCGCTGGGGCATTTATCAGACCCTCTACGGACCTAAGAATCGTCGCCCCAAATGGAGCATGAAACACAGCATGTTTTCACGAGTAGGGGCCGCCCCCGCGGGCCAGTCTGCACCATTTTTGGTGCAGTAATTAGGCCCGATGCCACTGGTCTTGTTTGGAGTTGGTAAAATATGGAAAATGGGATTGAAGCAGTGCTGGCCGTGTGGTAGCTTCTAGCGTTGTAACCACTCTTTAACATCCTGGGTAGGAGGTCTGCTGGATGCTCATTTCACGAGACCAGCTCCTGGCCAGCCACGACGAATTTCGCCGTCTGGCTCAGGAACACACGCGGTACGCACAACGCCTTGATTCACTCACCCAGAAACGCTATCTAACAGAGGACGAGAAGCTAGAAGAAGTGCGGCTAAAGAAGCTGAAGCTGCGCCTGAAGGACCAGATGGAAGCCATAGAGCGGCAGTATCGCCAACCGGCCCAGCATCAGGTCGCTTAATCATTTGCCCATGGGTTTCTGGCAGTAGCCGCTCACGGGTATTTCTGCTTTCGACAAGGCGCATACAAGCGCCTTTTTTATTTGTAACTTACAGGGAAAACAGGCATTCGATTTCGAGTGCACTATAATCTGTCTAGCTACCCATGGTGCGCGATGGCTACCTCTATTCGGCTTTTCTTTTAATTGCCGCCCTGCTGGTTGGCTGGCTCACCGCGCCCGCGTGGTCAGTGCCTTGTTTGCTGCTGGCGGGGTTTTTTCTTTGGTTCTTCCGCGATCCGGCGAGGACGATTCCGAACGCCCCCGGGGCGATTGTCTCTCCTGCGGACGGCACAGTCACGAAGGTTTCGTCCATCATTTGGGACGGGAAGCCAGTTACGGCCATTAGCATTTTCCTGAATGTGTTTGATGTTCATGTGAACCGCGCGCCCATTGCCGGCATGGTTCGGGAGGTGCGCTACCAGCGCGGCAGCTTTCGGAACGCCATGAACGAAAGATCGGGCGAGTTGAACGAGCAGAATATTGTCACGCTCGAGGGCGAAGGGCAGACGGTCATACTTAAACAAATTGCAGGGCTGCTAGCGCGCAGAATAGTATTCACCAAGAAGCCGGGCGACATGGTTCAGCGGGGTGAGCGCGTGGGCTTGATCAAGTTCGGATCGCGTACGGATGTCCTCGTTGATGGGGCGGCAAAGATCGACGTCAAGACAGGTGATCGGGTGAAAGGCGGATCAAGTGTGCTGGGGTACTGGCAGCCTCCCGGCGATTCAACCATGGTGTGGGGAAGCCATGCCACGGAGGCACGTTGATGGACAATACCCCGGCAGTCCCAGTTCCGCGTCGCAGGCGAGAGGACCAGCAGCCCCGGCGCCAGCGCAAGGGGATGTACATCCTGCCGTCGCTATTTACGACGGCGAACATCGCTGCCGGGTATTACGCCATCCTCCAAATCCTCAATGCCACCCCGACCGAATACTGGCATTTGGACAATGCAGCCAAGGCGATTGGGTTTGCAGTGTTATTTGACGGGCTCGATGGCCGGATCGCGCGCATGACGCACACCAGCAGCGACTTTGGCCGGGAGCTGGACTCGCTGGCCGACGTGATTACGTTTGGGGTTGCGCCGGCGTTGCTGGCCTGGATGTGGGGTTTCCATCTATTGCCGCAGAACGGCTTGGCGGAATTGCACACCAAAGCGATTCAATTCGGGGCGATCGCCAGTTTTCTGTTCCTCATGGCTGGGGCTTCGCGGCTCGCCCGCTTCAACATCCAGGTGAATCCCCAGCCATCCAATCCGGGAAGACCGGGAAAGAAGTATTTCGTCGGCATGCCCATTCCTGCCGGGGCGGGAGTCATCGCAGCAGTGGTGCATTTTACCGATGGTGAGCCGGTTGCATCGCCATGGGTCGCTCTAAGCTGGGTATTGATGGTGATTTCCGTCGCCTACCTGATGGTCAGCACTTGGAGGTTTTACAGCTTCAAGGACATCGATTTTCTTGCGCGGCAGCCATTCCGGCTGATTATTCTGTTGGGAGCGCTCTTTGCCGGGATATGGTTTTTCTCGGGACCGCTACTGTTCTCGCTGGCTTTGCTTTACATGGCCTCAGGCGTCTTCTGGCGTTTGCAGTGGATTTTTCGTCGCAGAGAAGGGCCTCCGTCGCCGCCGGCATATAAGCAAGTCTCGCAACCCTCATGACTACGCCGCCAAAATCGGGACCCAATCCGCACTCCGGAGCCGTGAATACGGCCTTCTATAAGGTGGCCATCGTCGGCGGTGCTACGCTCAAAGGCAAAGAAGTGGCCGAGTTGCTCAACGACCGCAATTTCCCCGCGGCCGATGTGAAGCTGCTCGACGACGATGAGTCTCTGGGGCAGCTGGAAAGCATGGGAGATGAAGTTACCTTTATTCAAAGCGTGCGCGCCGAACAGTTCGAAAACGTGGACTTTACCTTCTTCGCTTCCGACCCGGAATGCACCCGCAAGAATTGGATCACGGCGCAGCACAATGGGGGTGCGATCGTCGATTTGTCCTACGCCTTGGAGGGTGAACCGACGGCTCGCATTCGCGCTCCTTGGATCGAACGTGAATTAGGCAAACCGTCTCCCTCAGAGTTGCAGCCAGGGCCGGCCGTGATTGCGCACCCCGCGGCGGTGGTCCTGGCGTTGCTGCTGATCAGAGCAAAAAAGGCGGCGCGGGTGAACCGGCTGATTGCCACGGTTTATGAACCGGCATCCGAGCATGGTCAACGTGGCATGGACGAACTGCACCAGCAAACCGTGAACCTGCTTTCTTTCCAGCAATTGCCCAAGAGCGT
>JBPYDQ010000619.1:0-3122 GCA_051986135.1 Terriglobales bacterium
TTGGCGCCGATACCGAGGGCCAAAGAAAGAACACCAATCCCAGCGAGAGCGGGGGATTTGCGGAGGCTTCGCAGAGCGTGATTCAGGTCCTTCAGCATAGGCAGCATCTTTTCCTGTGACGCAGGTCTAAGCGGAACCGCGCAAGTCCATATTACACAACCCGTGATTTCCGGCACCGATATTCCGTTTGGAATCCAAGGTGACGGTCGCCAATCCGTGGAAGTGCCGGCGGCGTCGCAACGCAGGAAGGGGGCGCGCAAGTTGAGGCGATCGCTAGGATTCTGGAGGCGTCATAAGAGGTGACGCTGAATCCGCGCGCTACTAACAAGGTACCGGTTGTATTGCTCCAAGGAGCACCTGCTCAAAATTTGTAGCCTGCCCAAAGTGCCCAATAGTTCAGGTTCCGGCCCGGTTGCGTCTGCTTCAAAAAGCTGCCAGCGTAGAAAATTCCGTAATCGCCTTGAAACCACAGGTGTCGGGTCTTTTGCCATCGGATCTCCGTCCCCGGCCTGTGCCCCACGAATCTCGCGCGGCTACCGTCTGCCGCCCGGATCAGAAATCCAGGCACCGCGTAGACACCGTCGTCCAGACTTTCGCGCCACTGAACAATCCAATCGAACGATTCAGTGACGCCGTAAGGTAACGTCAGTTCTACGTGCGGATGGACGTCGATGAAGTTGATCGGCCCGGGGCCGGTGGTGGCCAGGACGCCAAAATAGTTGCCCTTGGGGAAGAGCGGATTGAACGTGCCCAGTGTGGGGGAGTTCGGGTGGTCACCGCTCGAAATGTCCGCTTTCGCACTCACGCGCGGTTTCAGGCGAACCGTCGTGAAGCGGTAACCCGTCTCTGTGGCGATTGTCCACGCCTGAATACTGCCAGAACCAAAGCTGCCGAATTGCCAGAGAGCTTCATCATCGAAGTCCCATCCTGGCCGTTCCGTTGCGATAGGCCGCGAAATTCTCCCGCCCAAGGTCTGGCGCACTTCCTGCGCAGTGCCACGCTGGAAGGTGGCCTCCTTGCGATCGAGACCCAGGTAGTAAAGGTCCAGAGAAGTATTGTGCGGCAGAGTACGAACAGCGTAGACACCCCAGAAACCAACAGCATGGTTCGGGATATTGTCAAAGAAGCCCGGATTGTCCACGTCCGGGCGGACAGCGAATCCGTCGACCAACCATCGACTGATTTTGCTTTTGACCACGAAGCCACCAAAACTCAGGCGCACGTTCGGCCCCTCGCGCACATCGATGAGCCGCCCGGACCCGTATTCGAGTTCATGTCGTCCCACTCTAAGGTCAATGAAGTTCTGACCTAGCGCCGTTCCGACCTGAAGGAAGGCTGCTTGAAAGTCGAGCTTCTTCTCATCGATGGGCCGGGGCCCAGGATAGCGGAAGGAATTTATGCCACTTTTCAGTTCGACAAACGTGCGAACGTGCTTGCCGTAATGGACATCGAAATAGGGCATGTACCTCTGGTTGAGATAGCCGTTCCAGAACGGCTGCTCTCCCCAATTGTCGTTTCCAATCTGTTCCCAGACCTCACGGGCTTCGCCGCCGATGGTCATGAACCAATCGTCACGCCCCTCCCGAAGCTGGATATATTTGAGCGGGTCCCAGAAATCCTGACGCTTGGCAGGATCGGCAAGAAAACTCCAGTCCTCGTCCTCCCGCAGCAACTTGAAGCTCCGGTCCGGTTCGTCGGGGCCGGCAGAAGATCCGGACTGGGACCGGGCGGGCGCCAGTGCGACTAGCAACACAACTCCCAACATGGCAAAAGATCGCATCAATGTCTTTGCCCAACTTCAGTTTGGTTTGCTGGTGATCGCATGGATCTCGGCAATGTAGCCACCCGGGAATTGCACAATGGCGGAGGTTCTCTGATCGGAGGTAAAGGGAGCGACCAGAATTTCGACCCCAGCTGTCTTCGCTTTCGCCAGGGTGTCGGTCAGGTTTGCCACCTCATATCCCGTCAATTCCCGGCCGTAGGGATACGGAAGATGCCCGTCCGTCACGAACACGGCCAGCTTTCCGAAAGTCGATTCGATCCGAATTCGCCGATACGTCTCGCCCGGCTTGCCAATCTCAATGCCGGGAGCTTGTGGATTGTCCGAGACGACTTTCCCCCGAGAAAATGTAAGAAAACTCCGAGTGAAATCGTCCGCGCGGTCCGCGGAAACATAAACCCGATTCTCGGGAATCGTTTCGAGCGCCTTGTAAGAGGGTGCAGTCGTGTGCCAGTAGAGTTGCATATTCACTCCGCCGGGCCACTGAATGACGGCGTCTCGTCCGGCTACATCATCGAACTGGGTGACGAGAACATCCGCTCCTGCCGCACGAGCGGCCTTGATGGCCTCGTCCAAATCGGTCACTAGGTAGCCGGTGCGCTCCACGCCGAAAGGATATGGCATGGGTGTCTTGAAGCCAAAGACCGAAATCGTGCCGGCGGGGGTCAACGCGAGTTGTGATATGGTGCTGCTCGGAGTCGGTGTCACCGTGATCACACCTTGTTTGCTGGTGGTACCGCCGAACGTAGCCAGTAAGCTCGAGACTAAGCGGTCAAACTGGTCCGGTGCGACGTACACATGCGTCGTATCGTACTGAGGTCCGACGGCCACGTTTGGCAGCGCTGCAGCGGTCTGCGCGGCGACGGATGGGGCACTCTGCCAAGTCCAGGGACCGCCGCCCGCCGCAAGAAGAACGATCCCGAGCAGAGTCGCCCCAAATTCTCTTTTTCTGTGCATTGCCATGCTCCTTCTCTATAGATGGTGGGTATTGCAAAAGGGCGCGACGAGTCTTCGAGAGGCTCGTTGACCGCTCTCAGTCCGCGTGAGGCTGTGACGGCACCGCCGTTTGCGCGGCTGCCGGCTGATCCCAATGCTTGGCGACCAGGCACACGGAAGCGGAGTGTCTGAGACTGATTTTTTTCGCAAGAATCCAGCCACCCAGTTGCTCGCCAAGCACCATTCCCAGCAAGCCGAGCAGCGCGACAATGGGCGGGGCCGGACTCTTTACGCGGATCACTCCATACAGAACGCCGACAAATAAGCCCACGACGAATGAAACAAAGAGTACTTTCATGCCGAGCACTCCTTCTTGGAAATCGCTTCGCGATTTCCACTTTTCGCA
>JBPYDQ010000620.1:0-13051 GCA_051986135.1 Terriglobales bacterium
GCACCGTCGCAGCCCCTGATGCGATCACCGCTTTCGCGGATCCAAACCCCAGCTCCTCCTCGCAGAGTCAGCCGGTTTTTTCGGGTCTGGTTGCTCTTCAAGTCACCCTGACGAGCAGATCACTCAGCCTACTTCGGACTGGCAAATTTTATTTCGACCATCCTTTCGGCCGTCGACGGCAGCCAAACTAAACAGTTGCTTGATTGATGTCAATGCAATTCTCAGCGCGAAATCGAAATATCTGTGAATAGAATTGTGGAAAAAAGGGCTGATGTGGGCTGTTCGCTCCAGCATTTGACGTGATGGCTGCAGGTCAGAACAATGTCGGCGCGATCGCATCAGAAACCTCAAGGAGGCGGAATCTCGAAGTGCGAGGAGGCACTGGCCACAAAAGAAATCTCTGAAGACGCAGTCATTAAGGACTTCAGTGCTGGTGGCGCGATGGGTGACCGACCATGCTATTGGCTTAGCGCACGCCCATCGCCGGATCAGGGACCTGTTGATGCACCCTTACGGGGAGCAAGATCTTCACAACACAGCCTTGCCGATCCGTGCGGTTCTCCAATTCGAGCGAACCACCGTGCGCCTCCGCGATTTGGCGAGAAAGGACAAGTCCGATGCCGCTGCCGGTTGGCTTGGTTGTGTAGAAAGGAACGAAGGCGTTGCTCGGATTCATCAACCCTGGTCCGGTATCCTCAATCCGCATGACCAGTTCCTCTGCTTGTCTGGTCCAGGAAAGGACAACAGGAGCTTCACTATCCTGCCCTTTTGAGCCATTCGAACTTGCGCCTCTGCCATCTGTCTCGAGCACGGCTTCGGCTGCATTACGTAGTAGGTTGATTAGCATTTGTTCCAGTTGGTCTGGATCCGCAAAGAGGGTGACGTCAGGACCAGCCATTACTTTCACATGAACTCGGGTTTCAAGAGCCGCCACCCGCAGGGCGAGCACCGAGATAGAACAGCTTTGCGACGTTGGGGGCGGCATCTGCGCCAGTTGCCGGTATCCTTGCAAGAAACGGTTGAGGGAAGCCGCCCGGCTTTCAATTATGCTTAGTCCCCGCTCAAAGTCCTGCTGTTCTTCTTCCTTAAACCCAGCTCCGACCAGTCGCGCATGCAGACTGCCCGCTATGGACTTAATCGGCGCGAGCGAATTATTTAGCTCGTGTCCCAAGACGCGAATCAATCGCTGCCACGCCCGGCGCTCCTCCTCACGCAAAGCGCGGCTCACATCGGAGAGCACGACCAGTGTGTGAGGAATTCCCTGCTGGCGAAACGAACTGCGCCGGACGAACCACCGGGCATCGGTTGTGAGCAGTTCAACGAGGGACTCGTTTTCGCATGAGAGGCAACGGTTGAGTCCCAGTTCAGAACTGGTTTTGTCCATCAGTTGTGCCGTTTGGAGATTTAGAAGCTTTTCCCCAGCCGAGTTTACCAGCCGCAGTCGTTTTGCCGGATCAAAGGCGAAGATCGGTATATCTACCTCTCCGACTACACGCTGCAGTAACGCGGTTGCTTCGATTGCGCCCATGCGGTGTCTGGCAAGCAGGTCGGCAAGGGCGTTCACTTCCAGCGAGAGTTCACCCAGAGCATCGTTGGGAACAGCCATTCGAGCCCGAAAAGAATAGTCCTCATCCCGTAGAGCACCGACAACGTTGGCTAAGGTCTGCAATGGGCGAACGATGTGATCGTGGAGGGCCGCGCCAATCAGCAGGCACGCAATTACCTGAGCAGCGATAAGAATTAGCTTGGATTGAAGAGACCACGGCTGCAACCAAATCAGGATGCCGCTGACGAGAATTCCGGGTGCGACCAATAGGATTGAAAACCGCGTCACCCGGCGCTCGAAGGCTCCTGGTTGTCGTCTTTTTCGTGCCGTCGAACTGCTAAAACCTGGGCTAGAGCCCATATTTTTCCATCCGCCGATAGAGGGCACCGCGGCTCAGACCCAGCGCTTCTGCTGCCTGGCTCACGTTTCCCTGAAAGCGCTGTAACGCTTTGCGGATCAGGATACTTTCAACGGCCTCCAAACTCAATTCTTCCAGATTCTGCCCTTGCCCGCGCTCGGAATCGAGCCCAAGATCTGCCGTCTGGATCTGTTCCGTGCGGCACATTAAGACAGCACGCTCCATCGTGTGTTCCAGTTCGCGCACGTTGCCAGGCCAGCTGTGTTGGAGCAGCAACTGCAGAGCTGCGGGATCGATCGCTTTTACCTCGCGCCGATAACGCGACACGTACTGGGAGAGAAAATGAGTGGCCAGCACCGGAATGTCTTCTCTTCGATCGCGCAGGCCGGGTAGATGGATCTCGACTGTGTTAAGCCGGAAACGTAGGTCTTCGCGAAATTGCCCGGTTTCGCAGGCAATCTTCAGATCGGTGTTGGTGGCCGAAATCATGCGAACATCAATCTTCTTGCTACGCGACGAACCTACACGTTCTATCTCTCCCGACTCAATAACGCGCAGGAGTTTCGCCTGTTGCCTGAGCGGAACATTACCAATTTCATCCAGGAAAAGGGTTCCTCCGTCGGCAAGCTCAAAACGGCCGATGCGATCTGTGCGCGCGTCGGTGAATGCACCTTTTACGTGGCCAAATAGCTCGCTCTCAAAGACTCCCTCGGCGAGGCCCCCGGTATTCACCGCGATCAAAGGCTTCTGCTTGCGCAGAGAAAGGGCGTGGATTGTGCGGGCAACAACTTCCTTCCCAGTACCATGCTCTCCCGTGATGAGCACGTTCGCATCTGATGGTGCAATGCGAGCAATTGTCTCCAGCACCGCAGCCATCGCTGGTGAAGTCGCGATGAACTCCGGCAAGCCTTGCGCACTGAGCAACCGATTTTCCGCGGCAAGCCGCTCCGCTTGCTGCAAAGCACGTCGCAGCTCGACCTGGGTTCGGAGAATGGAGAGCAGACGCTCGTTCTCCCATGGTTTCTGAATGAAGTCGCGAGCGCCGCGGCGCATCGCTTCAACCGCCAGTTCCACGTTGCCCCAGGCCGTCATGACGATGACCGGCAACGTGCTGTCCTGCGAAACGATCTCGGAGAGGAGATCGAGGCCCTCGCGGCCAGACGTGGTGTCGCGGCTGTAATTGAGGTCAATGAGAATCGCGTCGTACTGCTCGCTGGCCAAAGCATCGCGCGCAAGCTCGGGCGAGCCGACCACCTCGACCTTGTATCCTTGCGGCTTGAGCAGGAGTTCAATGGCTTCGAGAATATGCTGTTGATCGTCCGCCGCTAAGATTCGCGGCGCGCTCGCAGCTTTCGTTAAAGCAGTGTACAGAGTTACCTCATGCGGCTTGGCCGAAGTAGGCATATTGAATATATAACACGCGCTTCAGCCCGCTCTCTCAAGGAGTTCCCGAGCTCACGATTCCGTTTATCGCATCCTGAACCTGGATTCCATTATGGTCTAAGGTAGCGCCCGTCGCACGGTCGACCTCAACTTTAGCTTTCTCGTAGACAGTCATGGCAGTCACCAGGTCTAATTCGGCTAGGGCGAGGTCGCGTTGCGCTGTCATGGTCTGATAAGTTGATCCAGCCCCGAGCGCCTGCTCTTTCTGCGTGATCTCAAAAGTGCGCTGAGCTAGGTCCCTCGCTTTGCCTGCAGCCTCGACCCGCGCTGCGGTCTGTTCAAGGGCATACTCAGCATTTCGCACCTCGATCCGGATTTGCTTGCGTAACTGTTCGCGCCGGAGTTCGGCTTGCCGATATTCAAGCTCCGAGCGGTACTGGTCTGCTTTCGCAACTCGATTGCGAATGGGAATATTCAGGTTGATGCCCACGTAATAATCCGGAGCGGTGTTGTTGAAGGCGTTGGCAAGCGCACCGCCGAAGTCGACGGGGACATTGGAGGAATTCGGGAATCCGGGGTTGTTGTACACGGGATTCAACTCTCCAGCCAGGCCGGACCCGCCATAGAACCCCACAAGGGATAGCGATGGCAACAAAGCGTTGCTGGCCGCCCTGCGGCTGATTTGACGATTGACGAGATCAACATCCGATTCAGCAAGCTCGGGCCGATCCTGCAAAGCCTGCTGAGTCAGTTCCTGCACCGACTGATTCAATGGAACGATGTGTGCCGACTGCAAGGTGTCGGTGGGGACAACGCTCATAGACTCAAGCACCGGATCATCGAGACTCTTGGTGAGTGCATTCTTCATCAGCAACTCCTGCAACTGGAGGCTGGTGCGAGCGACCGTTAAGTCCTGGTCGCGCCTTGAGACTTCGGCTTCGGCGCGCATCACATCCATCGCGGGAATGCTCTCCAGTTGCAGCTGCTTCTTTGCATTCTCCAGCGATCGCTGCGCAAACGCGCGCGATTGCTCATTCACTTGCGACTGTTCATAGGCGCTTACCAAGTCCCAATAGATGTTCTTAATCTGCGTGATGGTGGCGATCACTTGGTCTTTAAAAGCGATGTCCGAAATCTTCTTGTTATTTTTTGCGATTCTCAGGTATCGCAGGTTGGGGTCAAAGCCGAATCCGGATAGCAGCTGCTGCTGGAAGGAGAACCGGTACATCGCGCCCAGCGCGGGCGAAAGATTGAAGAAAAGACTATTTGTAGTCTGGCGATTGTTGTTGAACTCGAAAGCGATGCTCGATCCTGTCGGAAACGCTTGTGTAAAACCGACATTTGCCTGCCCCGTGTTGAGCTGCAGTAGCGGAACTCCGTAAATCCGCTGGTTGGCAAGGGGAGTGGTTTGATGTTCCGCTCCAATATTTACGACGATTGTAGGATCATAGGAGGATACGGGGGTTCCGATACCAAGGGTGGATTCCACTAGTCCCGCCGCCCCAGCCCCAGCACCTCCAGCGCCTGCAGTTGTGCCTCCTGCACCCGCGCCAGGAGCGCCAGTTCCGAATCCGCCAACTCCGCCGCCCGGAGTGCCTTGTACAACGCCCGCGTTCACGCCTCGGAACACTCCGCCGGCCCTTGTGCGCAAGATGTCCATATCCGCGATGGGAAGGTTGTATCGGGCGATCGCGATATCGAGGTTGTTTTCCAGGGCCAGACGGATTGCGTCCTTCAAGGACAAGTACAGCGTGCCATCGCGAATGAGTTGATTCAAATCCGGAGAGTTGGAGAGTTGTGGCTCAGGCGCCTGAGTCGGAGTATAGGCGCTTATAGGGTTACGCGATTGGGGCATGGCAAACGGTACCGAAACGCTGGCTTGACCGCATGCAGCCGCCGTGAGGAACGTCAGCATCGATGCACACAGAATTCGGTGCCGGCGCAGCAAGCACGCTCTCATTGCGTTACCGCCTCGTAGGGCCGAAGCTCAGGATTTGCCGTGTCACTTACAACCCAGCCGTCGCGCAGCTGAATCGTGCGCGAGCCGTAGGCGGAGTTGGCTTCCGAGTGCGTGACCTGAACAATGGTTGTCCCCTGCTGATTGAGTTCGCGAAAGAGTTCCATAATTTCCTTGGCCTGCGAAGAATGGAGATTCCCGGTAGGCTCGTCGGCGAGCAAAAGCGCAGGTTTATGGATTACGGCTCGCGCGACTCCCACCAGTTGCTGCTGGCCTCCGGAAAGCTGGCTGGGAAATAAATCCTTCTTGGCGACAATCTGAAAGCGGTCAAGCGTGTCGGCAACCATGCCCTGTCGCTGCTTGTGGGGAACATCCTTGTAAGAAAGCGGTAGATCAATGTTCTCGCGAACCGTGAGGTCATCCAGCAGGTGATAGCTCTGAAACACCATGCCGATGTTGCGTTTCGCTAGATCGGCGCGTTCTTTGCGCTTCAATTTGTGGACTGCCTGGCCGCGCAACCAGTATTCGCCGTCCCACCCGTCATCGAGCAGGGCCAAGACGTTTAACAAGGACGATTTGCCAGCCCCGGATGGCCCCATGACGGTGATGAACTCGCCCTCACGGATTTCTAGGTTCACGCGCCGAAGCACAAAAAATCGCCCGGCAGGAGTTTTGTAACTACGTTCCAAATTCTTGAGGTGAATCATGTTCCTCCCAAATAAAAGCTGTGCTGTACTCACTCGTATCTCAACGCCACCATGGGATCGACCTTCGCCGCACGGTGCGCCGGCAGCGCTGCTGAGGCAAAAGCGACCGTGGCGACCGTCAGACACACAGCTGCAACCGTCGGCAGGTCATGGCTGGAAACCTCGAACAGCTGGTCGCGGACTGTTTGTGCCACCAGCAAAGAGAGAGGCACTCCTGCGGTGAAGCCAGCGCCCACCAGCCAAAGTACTTCTGTGACAACCAGCCGGACGACGTCGAACCGGGTGGCGCCCATGGCAATGCGGAGACCGATTTCACGCATCCGCTGCGCTATGGCGTAGGCCAGAACGGCGTAAATTCCGATTGCCGCGAGGACCGCGGCGAGAATGCCGAAACTCGTAGCCAGAAACGTGATGGCGCGCTCATCGCTGAGGCTATCGTCGACCTGTTCCTGCATCGTTCGGAAGGCGCCCAGAACCAGCTTCGAATCGAGCGACTGCATGGCTGTTCGGATCGTGGATTCCACAGACTTCGGATCTCGCCAGGTGCGCACGTAGAAGGTCAGTCCAAATCGATAGACAGGCCCCAGTTCCGAATCTTGTAAATAGGGAGTGAAGACCATCCGTCCCGTCTCCTGGCGCAGGTTCGTGTGCCTGGCGTCTTTTACAACGCCGACAATCTCAATATCGGGGGAGACGTTTCCGGCGCCTGCACAGAAGTAGTGTCCCAATGCGCCCTGCGGCCGGCCAAAATAGCGGCGTGCGAAGCTCTCATTGACGACTGCGACCTTGTGGGTGCCAGCGCGATCTGATTGCTCTATTTCCCTGCCGGTCAGCAGAGGCATTCTCATGGTCGTGAAATATCCAGGACTCACTCGCGCCCACTCAACATTCATCCGATCATCTTCGTTGGGGTGATAACCGGCCACGGTGACATTGTTTCCCCAATTGTTGTTGGCGAGCTCAGGGTCGTTCGTGGCCGCGGCGGACAGAACGCCGGAAAGGACGGATAACCTCTCGAGGATTTCCTGATAGAGAGCAAGTGTCTGATTGTCTTCGTACCCAGCCAGCTGCGGATCCACTGAGAACGTTACCAGATGTTCAATTGCAAATCCGACATCAAGGTCTTTGAGGTTGCGCAGCGTACGCAAAAAAAGGCCCGCGCCTACAAGCAGCAGAAGGCTGAGCGCAATTTGTGCGGCTGCTGTCGCGCGGCGCATACGAATGGAGCCTCCGGGAATCACTGCTGCTTGCTGCTTAAGCGCTTGAGCTACTTCTGGTCGGCGGAACTGTAGGGCAGGTGCCAGGCTGAACAGCACGCTCACCAGCAGTGCTAGAGCGAAGTTGAAGGCCAGAATGCGCGCGTCAGGATGCGACCTGAAGGCAAAATGGCTGCGTCCAGCTCCCCAAATGATCCGAATCAGCACAACCGTGATCGGGGGAGCTAAGGACATTCCGATCGCGCCGCCAAGGAGCCCAAGCAATAGGCCTTCTGCCAATAACTGCTGTATTAACCGCCGACGTTGAGCGCCGAGCGCATAGCAGACGGAGATTTCGCGCGCGCGTTTCGCCACTCGTATCAACAACAGACTGGCCACATTCGTGCACGACATCAGCGCCATCAGCGCAGCCATGCCCATTACGATCACAAGCGTCGTGGGAACAGTTCCGTTTACGGGCACACCCTTGGAGGCGTTATCGAGGAATAAGTGCGAGTTCGTAAGAAAAGCATCGCGGAATCGTTGTGAAGTGCGCCCTAGTTGTTTCAACTCATCGGCGCGGATCGAATGCCATAGTGTATCGATCCCGGCTTGCGCCTCTTCGAGTCCCAATCCTGGTTTCAGCCGCCCAACGATGTTAAGCCATTTTGAGCGCCTCTCTTCGAGGTCGTTCCAGTCCGGAGTAATCTCCGGCTTCATCGTCATTGCCACAAAGAGAGCGGGACTGTCTCCGCTAACGACGCTGTGGAAACGGGGTGGCGCAACCCCGATCACTGTGAAAGGGTGTCCATTGATTGAAATGCTCTGATTGATGACTTTGGGATCAGAACCAAAGCGGCGTTGCCAGTAGTTGAAACTCAGCACCGCGACGGGGTTACCGTTTTGCGCTAGGTCATCGGAAGCGACCAATAACCGGCCAAACGAAGGTTTCAATCCAAGCACATCGAAGTAATTGCCAGAAACCAGTTCTGCATCCGCCAAGTCGGGCTGATTGTGCCATTCGACACCAACCTGCGCCCAACTAGTTGCGCACAGGCCGCTGAAAACCGAATTGCCGTCGCGTAAATCGCGGTACATGGGGTAGGAAAATACCAGGTTTGAGTCGCCGCGCGCGTGGCGGCTTCCGGTATCCTCGCCGGAAAACCTCAGCGCCACGAGCCGGTCCGGCTCTTGAACCGGCAGACTGCGCAAGATTGCCTGATCGAGCAGGGTGTAAATGGCTGTATTAGCGCCAATGCCTAGTGCCAGAGTTAGGGTCGCCACACTCGTGAACGCCGGCGATTTGCGCAACCGGCGCAGTCCGTAGCGAACGTCGTCGATTATATTTCTCATGGCCCGCGACCCTCATTCTGCTTCGGTTTGAGCGATCTAACCCCGAGCTATTTTCGGCGGAGTTCCCGCATCACGTGCACGACAGAGAAAATCGTCGTGTTCGCGCCGATCACCAGAGCAAGCGTAACCACTGTAACGGTCGCGAATCCCGGGCCATTGCTCGCCTGCCCGAGCGCATAACGAAGGTCTTGGACTAATGCATTCACACGCCTGCCTCTTGCATCAGCTTCTTGAGCTCGTCTTCTGCCACGACCTTGCCGTCAAACAAGTGGATTTCGCGCTCCGCGTGCTTCACGAATCGGGGATCGTGGGTGACCATGCAGATGGTTGCGCCTTCGCGGTGCAGGTCTTGCAGCAGTTCCATTACCGCTTCGCCGTTGCGGGAATCGAGGTTCCCAGTAGGCTCGTCGGCAAGCAGGATGGAAGGGTGTCCTGCAAGCGCTCGCGCAACCGCAACTCGTTGCTGCTGTCCCCCAGATAGTTGCGAAGGATAATGCCGGACGCGATGCGCCATGCCCACGCGTTCGAGAGACTCCATTACTCGCTTCTTGCGCTCTGCAGAAGGCATTCTCTGCCGATAGGTAAGTGGCAACTCGACATTCTCGTACACCGTGAGATCGCCAATCAGATTGAAGCTCTGAAAGATGAAGCCAATTTCGCGGTTGCGAATGCGTGAGCGCTGCCCGAAATCCAAATTTTCGACCGGCTCTTCATTCAGCAGGTACTTTCCCCCTGTCGGAGTGTCCAGTAGACCCACGATCGAGAGCAGCGTGGATTTCCCACATCCCGATGGGCCTGAGATGGCCACATATTCCCCTTTGCGAATCGCCAGGTGCACGCCGGAGAGCGCGTGGGTTTCGATCTCGTCGGTGTAGAAAACCTTCGTCAAGTCTTCAATGTGGATTAGCGATTGTCTTGCTTCTGTCATGAGTCTTCCTCAGCGGCTATCAATCGAGCCGTATGCGGTCAGTGTTGTCGTAGCGCGACATATCCGAGAGAATGACAGTGTCGCGTTCATTCAAACCTTCGAGCACTTGAATTGAATTCACCGAAGCGCGGCCGACCTTCACCGGAACGCGAACGCCGCCTTTCCCGTTCGGATCGAGTTTGAACAAGCTGATGGTACTGTTTTCCTGGCCGAAGGCTGGACGCCCCACATAAAGAACGTTGTCCAGCCGCTCCAAATCGATCGTTCCGTCCACGCTCAAATCGGGACGGGCTCCTTTGGGAAGCTCTCCCGTGAGTTTTACGTCTACCGTGACGGTTCCGTTCTGCACGGCCGGATCAACTCGCATGACGTCTCCGGAAACCGTTCCGTTATGAGTGTCAACCAGCGCCGGTTGGCCAATCTGAACGTCGCGCGCCTGCGTCTCGGCAATCTTCAGTTCGGCGATGAGGTGATTCGGCTGAACAACCTTCGCCAGCATGGCCCCCGGCGTGACGTGTTGCCCTACCTGTAGCGGTAAATCTACCAGCACGCCTTCAATTCCCGCGCGGACTTTTAGTGCTTCCAACTGCTTCTGCTTGAGTTCGGCAAGCGCACGAATCTCGTCCACCTTCGCTTGCTGCTCAGCAAGCTGAGATTCAATAGCCTTTTGATTGATATCAAACCGTTCGTCTTCGATGTTGTTGCGAGTGGTTAGCTCGTCGGCCTTGCTTTTCGAATTCTTATATGCCAATCCCGAGATCACGCCGAGCTCATAAAGGGCCTTGTCGGTGTCGGCTTGGAGCTGGGCTTGCGTGTAGTCAGCGTTAACCGTTGCTGCTCCCGCTTTCTGGTTCATCAGATCGCTTTTCAATTTCACCCGCAGGCTCTGGTATTCCGCTTCCGCCGCCTTCAATTGAAGCCTGGCGTCAACCGCCGCCTGTTCCACCTGCGAATTGCTCATCTCGAGCAAAATGGTGTCGGCCTTCACCTGGGAGCCGGGCAGCTTCCGAATCCGCACTACCGTAGCTTCGGTCTCCGCGGGAATTTGACGGGTGAACTCTTGGCTTGGAATCAGAGAGCCCAAACCTCGCACCTGGCGAAGCATGGGCCCGCGTTTTACTGTGTCGGTCCACACAGTGCTGCGCTCGACTTCGGGTGCTGCCGGCTTGAGCCTCGATACACCAACCGTCACGGCACTAAGGCATACCAGACCGATCGCCCCCCAAATGATCTGGCGTCTGCGTCTCTGGCGCTTGAACTCTGGTCGGGCGATATCCATGCAGCTTAAAATTATGCAAACTTCCAGCCAGATGTGAAGCGTGGCTATACCATTGAAAATTATTGGAGTAATTAGTCGCGAAGGCTCTTATTATATCGAGAGGAATGTTCGCCGGTGGAATCGATTGTCCATTACCGGACACTTCCCCACTTTGTTCGATTGTTCTTCTTATGAACTCTCAACCCGCGCCGTTCTCGATGTCCACGACTCGACGGTGAGTTTTATGAATGGACAGTGTCTTGTCCACTGGCGGTTCTCTCGCGCTGGAGCCTGCGTGTCTGTTTCGACTTGAATAATCGAAATTGGGGATTTTGGCCCTAGAATTGCCACACTCGGAAAGGCCAAACTGGCTTAGGGTTTTCCGACGTTCAAGCCCAAGGAATGCAGTAATGGCTGGGATTCAGGATCTTCGTTATGGAATCCGCCAATTTCCCGCGGGTGTGGCCTCAGCAGCCTTGGGCGTAATGGGTTCGCTAACGGCGATGCTTGCTGTCACCGGCACATTTGGCGAGGTACTCGGTCTCAAAACGCCTGAAAGACCTCGGCATCCGCGTTGCCCTGGGGGCACAGCCGACGGCTCTCAGGGGTTCTGCATTGGGCCGCCCATTCGCTTTGTTGGTGTCTGGATCAGCCGCTTGGTGCGGCACTGGGAGTAATTGCCAGCAAGCTACTAGCGCAGATCGTTTATGACGCAAGCCCACGTGACCCCTGGTGCTCATCACCGTGATAGCAGTAATCACCGTATTGGCCGCACTGTCCAGCTGGATTCCCGCGCCACGCGCTCTAAGGATAGGTCCTGCGAATCTGCTTCGAGCCGAATGCCATGATTTGTCGGTCATTGGATTGCGCAGAAAAGGATGAAAGCAGAGCTACTGAGAGGAACGAACATGTTTGGCAACCTCCAACAAAGCGCCCGGTCCGCAGTTCGCGACAAGGGCTTCGCCTCGGCAGTAGGGTTAACCGTCTCGCTCTGCATGGCTGTTAATGTTGCGATCTTCGCAATTGTGCACTCGGTACTGTTGCAGCCCCTGCCCTTCCCTCATTCTGACCGAATCGTCTTGATGTCCAATCGTTACCCCAGGGCAGGGGTTGGAAATCTGAACACAAGTAGCCCGGGGGATTACTACGATCGGCGCGAGAGAATGTCGATATTTCAGGAACAGGCGATGTTCAATCTCGACGATCGGACAATCACCTCCAACGGCGTCGCAGAACGCGTGCAAGGGATGTTGGCTACGCCGTCACTTTTCCGCCTCCTCGAGGTCCAACCTCTTATCGGGAGGATCTTTTTCGAATCGGAAGGCGAAATTGGGGACGATCAGAATGCCATTCTCAGTTATGGCATGTGGCAGCAGGAGTATGGCGGCAAGTCAGATATTTTAGGACGAACGCTGCTGTTGAGCGGCCGGCCTTTCACCGTTGTGGGTGTTATACGCCCGGGGTTCGTGTTCATTGATCCAGAAGTTCGCTTTTGGATACCTCTGGCCTTTTACGTCCAAAGAACGAACCACCCATCTCAGCAATAATTGGTACAACATTGCACTCCTCAAGCCTGGCGCAAGTATTCAGCGGGCCCGGACCCAGGTTGACGCGCTTAACGCGGAAAATTTGGAGCGGTTTCCGCAGTGGAGAGAAGCGCTGGTGAATGCAGGTTTCCACACAGCAGTCGAGCCTCTCCAGAAAGTGTTGGTAAGAGACGTGGAAAACACGTTGCACCTCCTATGAGGCAGTTCCCTGTTGGTGCTTTTGATTGGTGCTCTTAATGTTCTAAACCTCTCCTTCGCCCGAACAACTCTGCGCGCTACAGAAATTGCAACGCGATTTGCACTAGGAGCAAATCGGAGAAATCTGGCCGGCCAGCTGGTAACGGAAAGCTTGTTCCTGGTAGGGCTAAGCGGGATCTCTGGAGTAGTGCTCGGGATCGCCTTCTTGAAGAGCTTGCAGAGCCTTGGGTTTATGGACTTTCCGCGAGCCTATGATGTTCATGTCGACCTTGCAGTGGTGCTCGTTGCGGTTCTGATGACGGTCATAATCTCAGTCGGCAGTGCGATCTTGCCGTTCGTCACGTATGCAGGGCGGGCGTCGGTTATTACTCGACCCGAACCCGAACGAACCGATACGAGTGGAAAGCGTATCCGCAGAGTACGCCAGGGTTTCGTGGTTACGCAGATCGGTTTTGCGTTCGCCCTACTCATTTGTGCCGGGCTATTGCTGGTCAGTTTCCGCCAGCTACTGCGGGTCGATCCGGGATTCCGCACCGCAGGAATTGTGACCGCCTCGATCAGTGCTCCCGCGAGCAAATATGCAAGCGGGACTCAACTGCAAGCGCTCATGTCCCGTTCAC
>JBPYDQ010000621.1:0-4361 GCA_051986135.1 Terriglobales bacterium
ACCGCCCTAACCACACTAAAGATAGAAGTTGTGGCCCCGATTCCAATGGCCAGAGTCACGCACGCTACCACGGCAAAACCGGGGCTTCTGCGAAGCATGCGGAGGCCGAAGCGACCATCCTGCATGAAATTGTCAATGAAATTGATCTGACGTGCGTCGCGGCATTCCTCTTTCACTTGCTCGACCCCCCCGAATGACCGAAAAGCCGCATTACGCGCTTCTTGCGGGTCCATTCCGCCCGCTATGTATTCATCGATCTGATTCTGCAGGTGAAACTGAAGCTCGTCGCGGAGATCCAGCTCCGCCTTATTTTTGCGGAAAAGCGAGCGTAAACGCAGCGGCAGTTTGTAACGCCAACGCATGGCTCCGCCTTCCTAAGGCATCTCCAGGACCAACCCGATGGCTGATGAAAGGCGCTTCCATTGCGCCTGCTCTCGGCGCAGGTACTTGGCGCCGTCCGGAGTTAGCGAATAGAATTTGGCACGGCGTTTGTTCTCTGATTCCCCCCATTTGGCGCGAATCCAGCCCTGTTGCTCGAGGCGATGCAACGCGGGATATAGCGCACCCTGGTTCACCCGCAAGACCTCCTTGGAGACTTGCCGGATGCGTTGCGCGATTCCCCAACCATGCATCGGCTGGAGCGCGAGCGTACGCAGGATCAAGAGGTCGAGCGTGCCCTGGACTAAGTCGGTTGGTTTGGCCATTGCGTGACCTGTCGATAAATGACAAGAGCCATAGTTTAGCTCTTGTCAACGAATTAGGGAAGAAGAAATTTTCAAGAATCTCTACCCCGCTACTGCATTCTGCTTCGCTCGACCAGGCGGAGCACGTCCTTCTTCAGGTTGCGCCTGGTTCGGTCCCTACCGCCAACTGGTTCCGAATGCAGATCCCCCAGCTTACAAGGTTGACTCGACTGGGACGCAATCAGCACCACCGTACCGAGCGCCGCGAGCACCGGTCAATCGGTCGCCAGAATTCAAGGGCGGACGCGGTCGTTGGCGCTTCCATACGGCGGCCTGCTGCCGAAGAGCGAGGATCTCTGAGGGCGATATCACAACGAGAACGGAAGAAGACGAGGAGTGTACTTAGTACGGCGATTAAGGCCTGGGCCATGAACTCACGGTTGTACCACGCAGCGGCGCCAGATGGCCAGTTGGAAGTATGCGCAAACCATTGATACCACGCGATTAGATGAGATATTGTCTACGCACAGGTTTACTCTGCTTGAATGCCGCCGCTCTCACGGATTCGTAGGTAGCGATTGATCGGAATGTCGGTGAAACGATCGATTTGTTTGCTGGGAGCAGGCCAATGGATTTCTACTTCATCGATTTTCGGTGCCTTCCCCACTCCAAACACCTCACGTGGATCATGGGACGAAAGATAACTCCCGCCGTTGTTCTTCAGTCGTGACCTACGTTTCCCATCCGTCGTACAGTAAATCTTCGCTCCGATGGCGTCACGATTGGCGCGAGTACCTTCGAGTTTCAATCCCAGCCAATTATTGCCTTTCGCCGCGTTATTCTTCAGGAGCAGCGGTGCCCCGCCGTTCACACCTATCAAAACGTCTAGCGCTCCGTCGTTATCAAAATCCCCTACCGCCAGTCCGCGTGCGGCAAAGTACTTCTGGAACACTGGTCCTGCCTCGTCACTGACGTCGTGGAGTTTATGATCTCCTCCCTGATGGAAGAGGAGCAGCGGCTCCCGGTATCTCACCTGCATGGAATAGCTGTCTATCATGTCATCGGGGTGCCCGTTTGCCAGGAATAGATCGATACTGCCATCATTGTCGTAATCGAAATACTTCACACCCCATCCACTCAGCAATCGGGTAGCGTGCGCGACCTCGTTTGCCTGGGCAACATCTCGAAAAGTCTCGTCTCCGTTGTTCCGATAAACCGAAAAAAACTCATGGTCAACGTTTGCAACGAATAAATCCTGCCATCCACTGCCAAAAATGTCCGCGGCATCGACGCCCATACCCGAGCGCGGACGCCCGCTCTCGCTGAATCCTACGCCGGCTTGCAGAGCGATCTCGTCCCAATTCCAGCCGCCATTTTTCCCCGGCCCGCGATTCACAAAGAGAAAATTCTGAACGGTGTCGTTTGCCACGAATAGGTCCAACCATCCGTCGTTGTTAATATCGGTGGCGACCACTCCGAGTCCCTTGCCCAGGGCGGTGGCGATTGCCGTGCCTTTGCTTACTTCGGTGAACGTGCCATCTCCATTATTGTGGTAAAGAAAACTTGCCGTAGGGCTGAACAGCCGTGGGACACAATAATAATTTTTTCCGATTTGATTGTTCCCGCATTCGAGTTTGCGCACACCCCGGTAATTCACAAAGCTGCAGATAAACAGATCCAACTTGCCGTCGTTGTCGTAATCGAACCAAACCGCGCTGGTTGTCCACCCCGGAGTTGCAACCCCAGCTTTATCGGTCACGTCAGTAAAACTCCCGTCGTGATTATTATGATAGAGAATGCAACTTCCATAAGAAGTAACCAGCATGTCGGGCCACCCGTCGTTGTCGTAGTCGCCAACCGCAACTCCCATGCCGAAGTAAGAGCCACCTACTCCCGCTTTCTCGGTCACATCGGTAAAAGTCCCGTCGCGATTGTTTTTATAGAGGGCGTTGCGCACGGGTGTGGACGGTTTCCAGAAATCGCTTGGACCGCTATTGACCAGAAACATATCCATCCAGCCATCGTTGTCATAGTCGAGAAAAGCACAGCCCGGTCCCAACGCCTCGGGCAGATAGCGGCTGGGGGACATGGCATTCTCGTGCACCCAGGTGATGCCGCTTACCGAAGGCGGTACCTCGACAAACAAGGGTTCAGGCTCAGCGTTCCGACTCCCCAACAACTGCACGGCGCCAAAAGAGGAGGCCAGCAACATCCATTCCCTGCGCGTAAATTTCATTGATTCATTGCCTGAGTCGTGAGGGGAGGTTTCACCGCGGCTTGACTCCAGGCTGTTTGGCCTGCGCTTCCGCCGTTAGCCTCTGCACGATATCACGTTCTCTCTTCCCATCCACCGGCCGTTTCAGCCGGTAGTAAACGAGGGAGAGCGTAACGTGCGCCTCGGTGAATTGCGGTGATTCTTTTACCAACGATTCCAGCCCGCGCCGTGACTCTTCTAGCTTACCCTGCTCCATAGCAATCACGGCCAACTGATACCGCACACCTGGGTCACCAGGCCTCGTCGATAAGGCGCGTGCGAAGTATTGAGTGGCTTCGTCGTAGTTCTGTTCCTCTCGCGCCATGGCCCCCAGTTCCAAATTTGATTCGAAGTTGTACGGATCCACCGCAAGTTCTGCCTTGAACTCCTTGACCGACTGATCGGAGTCTCCGGTCAAATGCAAAGCCTGGGCATATAAGACGTGAACTTCCGGCAGATTGGGATTGAGCGCCAGGGCTTTGGCGAACTCATCCCGCGCCCCGGCATAGTCCTGCACATTCATTTTTGCGCTTCCCAACATGAGATGTGCTTCTGCGGAATCGCCATTCCTCAGAATTCGGTCCACCAGAAGTTGCCCCTTTTCGACCTGCTTATCACGAATCAAGGCTGTTCCCAGCATGTAGGCGACTGCCATGTTATCGGGGGCCTTATCTTCTTCTGGGCCCAGTACGCGAATCACATCCTTGTTGCGGGCCATCCGCAAATAACAATCGCCCAGCAGGAGCGTAGCCTGTAGGTTCGCGGAATCTTGGGCGTGAACGCGCGTCAGCTCGGTAGCGGCGTCTGCAATGCGTCCCATTTTGTAATAAGCCAGTGCCAGATTGAGCCTGGCGCTCGGCAGGCGTGGCGACTGCTTCAAGGCGATCTTGTACTCCGGGATGGCCTCTTCGAACCGCCCCAGGCCCGCCAGAGCCGCGCCCAGGTTGGAATGTATTGCCGTGGCCTGCGGATACTGCCGCAGAAACTCCCGGTACTCGGTGACCGCACCCGCGAGATCTCCGGCACGCTGCTTGGAGATCGCATCCTGTGCCAGTTGCTGAGGGCTCTGCGCGCAGACGATCCCGGCGCCCATAAGGATAGTGACGGCGGCAATCAGAAGAAAGAGGGGTCTGCACATACCGAGGACTGCGAGTTCGGATCATTCTACAAGAAAATAATGGGATGGCCGAAGCCATCCATCATTTTGCTAGTGTGCAGTTGTGCACCAACACTATTGTGGGCCATATTGCGCCCAAACTAGAAGTAAAACTTCATCGCAAATTCGACGATCCGCTGGCCTTGTTTTGTCGTAGCCGTACCAAACGTCGGATTCGCTTGGGTGAATTTATACCCGTTTGCCGGGTCCTGTTCGAACCGCAGAGTAAGATTGCCGCTGTCGGGGAACGAATACAACGGATGGTTCA
>JBPYDQ010000622.1:0-2356 GCA_051986135.1 Terriglobales bacterium
AGAAGATGCCCGAAAAACTTCACGAACTGCAGCGCCTGTTTCTAATCGAGGCAACAAAATACAACGTTCTGCCGCTGGACGATCGGGGCATGGAGAGAGCTATTCCCGAACTTGCGGGTCGCCCAACGCTCATAAAGGGTAACACTCAAATACTTTTCGGCGGTATGGGACGCCTCGGAGAGAATTGTGTTCTCAACATAAAAAACAGGTCTCATGCGGTGACGGCCGAAATTGTCGTCCCCAAGTCTGGCGCTGAGGGCGTGATCATCGCCCAAGGGGGCAACATTGGTGGATGGAGCCTCTACGCGAAGAAAGGCAAACTGAAGTATTGCTACAACCTTGGTGGCGTGCAGTATTTCTTTGTCGAGTCTGATAAACCACTACCGCCCGGCCAACACCAGGTTCGCATGGAATTTGCGTATGCAGGCGGCGGCTTGGGCAAGGGTGGCAAGGTGACTCTGTACGTTGACGGAAAAAAGGTCGGAGAGGGGCAGATTCCGATGACGCAGGCAATGGTGTTCTCCTCAGATGACGGCTTGGATGTCGGCGTGGATACCGGCTCACCTGTCTCATCTGACTACGGTTCACGAGGCAATGAATTTAACGGAGAAGTTAAAGGAGTGGAGCTTGCTATCGGTGAAGACGCCGAGGCTGCAGACCACATGGTTAAACCGGAAGACGCCATTCGTATTGCTTTGGCCCGTCAATGACAAATGTTCAGAGGGGGTACCGCGTGCGTGCGTTAATGCTGCAACGGCAAAGACAGCGGTGAATTGCGTCGAAGGAGAGACACAACGCCCAAATTTCATGTTACAAAGCTGAACGTAGCGATTGATCGGCTGTTCGAAACGACCACGAATCCTCGCCACCGGTTCTTACTTCAGGCGTACAGCCGCCATCGATCCTTAGAAGTGGCCGGTCGTTATGAGGAAATCTTTGCGCCGGACAAGATGGCCATGGACCCCAGTATCACTTTTCGATAGGAGGGGGCAACCTCGACCTGAAGGGACAGGATCAGGTGAAGAGCCTCTATCGCATGTGGGCGGAAACCAATCAGAGCATCTTCTTTGGAGAGCAGGAAGAGGTCGCGGTGGCGGACCACTTCGCCGCGTCGGCTGCAATTGTCTTCCAGCAGGTCTCGGGGAAGGGCCTCAAAGAAGCAAAAGTGATGGGTCACCTGCCCGGTGGAATCTCTCACAAACTGTTGTTGAAGGCGCTCGCCGCGAAGGGATTCAAGCCCGACGTAAACGACATGTACCTCTACAAGACGTCGGGACTGCAGATGATCTGGCCCTATGACGATCGAGGCCGACTGTTGGGTGAATATCAGTGGGAGGCTCATCCGGACCAGGCTGAGGTCTTCAAACTCGCTCCTGCTGACGTGCTCACGACGGAGCAATCGGGGAAGCTGCTGGCTCCATTTATCACAACACTCCCATCTTTTGACGAGACCGTATTAGGCAAGCAGCCAAAAATTGCAGCTTGAAAGCGACGGAAGATCGGCGCTAATTTTTTCCCGAAACGACGGTAACAATTGTCTGCCAGAGGTCGTTCCAGCTACACTGCTGGAAACGATGCCCAAGATCATTATCAAGACTGGTCTTCCCGGCCCTGATGGCCGCGAAGAAGAATTGATGGAGTTCATGTGCGACGTGCCGGGCTGTCCGAACGTCGCAAGCAATGTGCTTGGTCGCGTTCCGGGACTTGGCCTTTTTTCCGCGGTTTGCCAGGAGCATCTTCCTGCGGAATGTTCTTAGCGGGCCCGATGCCTTTTCCCAACTATCATGTGGCCACTCGCCAAGCTGCGTCCAGAAGCCTGGACTTGAGGGCCAGGATTTCGGCGCTAGCGCCGGCAGCATGCCTGAAGAGCCTGCTGTTGGAGGTGTCGCTTTCCTTCTACAGCGCCGCATCCGTCCACTACCTCTATATAGGGGCTCTTTTCATCCCTGGCTTTGGAATTTGGGTACACCTAAAACCCACAAAGCCAGCTCCGCCCATGCAACCGAATGGGGAATGGGAATCCCCATTATCAACACCATATTTTGGCGCTGATCGTCCCCGGAATCGGATGCTCTCCACTCCTGTAGCGTCCCGAAGTAGATGTCCAGTCTCGTAGAGCAACGTAACTCGGCCTTCGTTTTGGTGCTCTTCAAAGAGGCGGCAGAGTTCTTCCATCAAGGAGGGTTGGGCAAAAATAGCCAATCTTGGCCCCTCCTGCTACGCGAGAGAATGCTACCGGCGACGGCTAGGCTTTAACTTTGAATCATGCCGATGACTCACATTCGAACCGTCCCACACGCTCATCGCGACTCGGACCATGTCTCTGAGCATCTCCGGATCGGCCACCGTACGGTTC
>JBPYDQ010000623.1:0-2861 GCA_051986135.1 Terriglobales bacterium
GCACCGCGGTGTCGCCACGGTGTCGCAAAATGCAGAGCAGGAAGCAAATGTAACAGCGGGATCCATGTGTTAGGTCTGGGATTCATAAAGCGAAGCCCTTAGCATTCCTTCAATTTCTCACAATTTAACCGGTCGAAGCTGGTAGTTTTGACAGTTCTCACGGGACTCTAAGGCTGGCAGCAGCATTGATGAGGAAATGGGCCGCTCGCCCTTTCTATAACCCTACAAGTATCAGTCTCGGAAAAGGAGAAAAATCATGGCAGCTAGAGATCCCAAGGACGTGTTTTTGACGCTCCTTAGTGACGTGCGTCAGAACACCGAAAGAGCCGCCAAAGTCTATCAAGAGATGGGCCAGATGGCGCAAGACCCAGAGATCAAAGAGGCTTTGGAAGCGCGGGCGTTCGTTTCCGGAAAAACGTTAGAAAAACTGGATCAATGCTTCAAGCTCATCGGTGAACAGCCGGTGAAACGCACGGGCCGCCTTCAGGAGGTCTTTGTGGAAGACTTCCGCAAGGAGCTGAATGAAATCCAATCACCTATTGCCAAGCGCCTGTTTATCTTGGCAAAATTGGCCCACCTCATCCACCTCCGCATCGGGGAATATGTAGTCCTCATAGGGGCAGCTGATCTTGCGGGCCACCATGGAGTGGGCGTGCTCCTGGAAAGCTGTCTCGCCGACAAGATGGCTTTTGTGGAACGGAACCGCCACCTGATCCGACACATCATCGAAGCCAAGGTGGGCGAACGCAAGGCTGTCGCCGCCGCTTGAACCAAGAATTCGCATCAACCACATTTGAACGCGCCGGTCGGCACTTGAGTGCGAGTGCGGGCCGGTGCGTATTTTTTCCAAGCGTGCATGCTGATGTCCACTTGAGATGTACTTCATTTCCGGGTCTTTGCCCAGATATCCGATCAGCAGAGTCTTCTGCATGGGGTTGTCTCCTATGAATTGAATTGAGAAAGAGGCGCGAACTAGCGAATCAGGTGAGCCCTGCCTTCGCCATCTCGCGGCGAAGGGCAGCGCGGAAACGCTCGTCAGCGGATGCTACTGACGAGGTTTCGGTGGTTCGGGTTGCCGAGAACCCAGTGACAACATGCCGTACTGAGTTCGTGGAAAAGTGATAGACGGCTTCGTACGCCTGGGTGTGGCGGCGGGACAGAGAACGAATACGGACAGCGGACATGGTTGCCATTGAGTGGTCTCCTTGGTGAATTTTGTTCATAGTGATCTCGGTCTCAGCGGAAAACGACGAGAGATGTGATGGAAAGGTGCAATGCGGCCCGGCCGAATGGAGGTTTGCCCAAGCGCTGGGCCAGCCACGTTCAGCATCCTGCTGGGTTGACTAAGAAAACGCCGCTCAAGGATTGGGCGGCGGCTAAGCTCGCGCGAACCGCTCAGTTGCCCGCCTCGAATGCGAGTTCGAGCCTGGAGGCGATCGCCATTTCAGCGGGTTGGGCGTTATACGGCCATCAGATGAAAGGAAAGCATTCGTAAACACTGGGCGACTAGGCGGGACTTATTTCCCACAAGCCTTCCGGGGGCCAGTGTGCGGATCGCCGACAATACGTCCGCTACGCGCTCAACGAGCGGTTTGCCCTGAATGCAACCGGAAACTTCACTCGATAGGCCTAAATCCCAGATATCTACTCACGAGTTGCGGCGGTCCTGCAATCTCCAACGTCCGGCGCGCCGACCACACTAGCAACGGCAGGGCGATCATTAAAAACCCGTGAGGCGTGCCGTTCATCACGCCTCACGGATTCATGTTTTCTAACCGTGCATGCGGTCGCGTCTGGGGAAATAAAACCGATCGGAGATCAGGCAAATACCCGTCGGACAAATGCCTTTATTGCCCGATTCGGCCGAGTCTGAATCTCTGCAAAAGCTGATTGGCATTTTGCGGGCGCATTGGATTTCGGGTGTGTAGCCACTTCACCTGCAACCTACCTGCCTACGGTTGCGCTTACAGGGGTTGCCAGAAAGGCGTGGATCTTGCCCTCATCCGGTCCGCTCAGCACCGTTGCCATGCCCGAGATTTGTCCGCGATCGTTGATCTTGTTCGCCATGGTTGCATGGAGGTTAGAATCTTTAGGAAACAGCGTGTTGAGGTCGGTCATCACGCCGTCCTGATAGATGAAGGCATGGGACCAGTTGAAGTCGGAGTCCCAGTCGCTTCCCACCACCTGGCCCTGGTTGTTGATACCGGTGGCTATGGCGGCAATATCTCCGGGCAGAGGCTTAAGGATTGTGAGTAAGTCGTGCTCCCAAAGCGCGCCATATCGGATTGGGAAGCCACCAGGACTGACGAAGACTGTCCCAACAATTTGGCCCCGGTCGTTATTGCCGTAGGCGATAGCGCCATTGCCATTTCCGAGGTCCTTAAGCACCTTGACCTTGCCAGTGTCGTTTTCCCACGATACGGCGTGAGTATTCGGGTTGCTGCAGTTTCCTGTGGTGCCTACGGCATGGCCATGATCGTTGATCCAGAATGCAAACCCGTCTGGGTCGTCACTCGGCAAAGGAAGAGCGTGGGCTCTGCCCTTTTCCCACAACACCGGCAACTGAATCCGATTATTCGGATTAGTCGTGCCAGCCGGGCATGTGGAGTCCACAGTTCCGTCTTCCGCCATTCCTACGATTTGTCCACGGTTATTGATCGCGCTGGCCTCCCCATTATTTCCGCCGAGCGTCGGGAGAGCGCTCATGTGGAACTCTTGCCACAGAAACGGGCGACACGTAAGCTTCGTGCCGAAGCCGCAGATGTCTTCCCCGTTCGGGTCGGGAACAGCCGTTTCGGACATACCTACTATCTGCCCGAAGTCGTTGATCTCGCCCCAGTTCATCCAAGTGTTCTGTCCTC
>JBPYDQ010000624.1:0-8009 GCA_051986135.1 Terriglobales bacterium
TACTGGCCGGTGCCAAAATGGAGCACTCGAAGAAGCTCAATTCCGACATCACTGCCGACCTGCGTAAGTTGGCCCACGATCTAAGCAATTCAATTGAAACCGTCGTTCAGGCGGCTTACCTACTGAACCAGTCGAAGCTCGATTCGCAAACCAAGAAATGGGCTCGCATGATCGAAAACGCAGCCGACGAAGCTGCTCAGATCAACCGCAGTATTCGCGAACTACTGCGTTCGCAGTCCGGGAATCCCACTACATCGCCCGAAAAAACGCCCGCCAAACGCCACGCCTCTTGAAGAACCTACTGCTCGGCTGCCAAAGCGTTGTAAGGCCCGGCCAATGCCGAGCCTTCGTTTTGTCAGCAAAACGACCGGCTAGCTTAGTTGGTCATGCCATTCTGGCGCTACGAACCAGGAGACAGTCCTTACACTCTATCTTCGACTACTTCTCCAACCGCGCATTCATCGTGATCTTGGCGTTCAGCACTTTCGAAACGGGGCATCCGGCTTTGGCATTCTCGGCGGCCTTGTTGAATGAGGATTCGTCGGCTTTGGGCACACGCGCGCTAACGTCCAACTGAATCGTTGTGATAGTCCAGCCCGCGTCCAGCTTATCCAGGGTGAGAGTAGCGCTGGTATTGATGCTCTCCGGCGTCAAATTTGCCGCCCCCAGTTGAGCCGAAAGCGCCATCGAAAAACACGCCGCATGCGCCGCTGCAATCAGTTCCTCCGGATTGGTTCCTGGCGTGTTCTCGAATCGCGTGGCGAACGAATATGGCGTATTTGACAGCACTCCGCTGGTTGCCGACACCATTCCTTTGCCGTCCTTGAGACCGCCCTTCCACACCGCACTAGCCTTCCTTTGCATCGTTCTCTCCTCAATGCTTTCGAGTAAATTAGTGCTCTGCCATTGTAGACGCTGTGGGCTGAATCGAGGGATTCATTCTTGCAAGGAAGAACTGCATTCAGTGATTCAACGACAAAATTGCGGAACGACTGAATCTCTCAGTAAGTCAACCAAAGAATTTTTTCGCCGGGTAGGATGTGAGCCGCCTGACACCGTTCTCCTTTGGCTGCTCCAGGACAGGGGAAACGGTAAAAACCTGTGCCATCCCCCCGGCTCGTTGTCCAGCTTACGGTGGCCCGGGTATTGCGCGCAATACTGTGTTTTCCCGACCTATTTATTTCTTTCCTCATCTCTAGATCAATATAGGTCTGAACACCTCACATGAGAACCAAGGGAGCTCTCAGCTGGCGGCGTAAACCCGGAGGTCAGTGAGGCAATTGGGATAAAAGAAGCTTATTCCAGGAACGGTGATTTTCTTGGCTCAAATCGAGGACCTGGACTCGAGTTCGTCCGCAAGCTGCGTTTTCTCACGACCTGTACTATGCAGTCCTGGAACAACGTGCTGAATGACCTCAGGACGCTCGATTGTCCGCAATTGCCGTTCTTGCGCATCTTGCCAGGTCCTGGGAACGCTAGAGCTGAAACATTGTGTGGCGATGCGCCATATGCCGAGGCGGTGCCAAGATGCCAGATAACTTCCACGATCGGCGATGGTCTTGCCGTTCGAGAGCCGAACCAACGCGGTATATCGACCCGTCTCCAATGCCCGGTCACCGGCAGCGTCCACTCTCACCGTTTCCAAACGCAGTTCCTGATAGCCGGCATCCGCCAGTTCGCGCAGGGTACGCTCAATCCCTCTCTGATCCTGGGTTGGCTCCCGATGCGAAATCATCAATTGCCCTTCCGGAAGGAACATCGAGGCACATTGGTCGTAGTTTGCCGTGTTAAAGTGAGTGGCAAAATCCTGGACAAGGTCCCGCACAGCCGATTCGGTATCGCCTGACGCCAGCATCGCCGGGCCGCCAGAGCTCGCATACTGCCACATGAAACAACCTCCCGGGGGGATGGCTCGTACCGGGCACCTTTTTCGCCAACTCGGTAACGGCGCTCTCTTAAAGCGACCCGCATTGTAATGCAAAAGACAATGTGCAGAGCACGAGTTTTACATTCGCCGAAAAGAAATCTGTGAATCGTTCGACAGGGGGCACACCGTCATCCACGTTGACGTTCTTGGGGGCATCCGAATTTCTCAGCTAAGAAGATCAGCAAACCGCGACTCAAGCCAATAATCAAAGAGCAACGGCCAACGAATTACTTCGGCTTGGCCCTGGGGCATCGGGGAAGGTTCAGGGGAGCCCAATCACCAACGTCTCCTCGAGGCCAAGCCGCTAAGATTAATTCATGCGGCGCATACTGGTTCTTACCTTAATCGGGTTGTGCCTCGCTGGCGCAATTCTTTATGTAGCCGACTATGCTTCCGTCCGCTTGGCTCATGAGCCATTCGGAAGCGTTGTCGTAACCCGCTACTACGTGATTCCGAAAAAGAACGGCAAAACCGAATTCGTGTTCCAACCCGCGCAGCTTCAGCAGTGTGTACATTCGCTGTTTGCACATGAAGGTTACTTACCTTGCTGGTACCTCAGCCGACACCCTGAACAGCCAATCAAGATCTGATCACATTAAGGTCTGGCTCGGCAAAGCTCTCGCTGGTGTTTGGGACGGGCATCTTGACTGAAGCTGCTGCACAGGGAATGAAGATCTCGAGATCTGTCTCGCCGGGGAAACTGCAGGTGCTCGCGCTTCATGGAAAACTTCTTTCGTCCGTGACGGCCGGTGACGAAGCTAGGGGAATAGCCAGAAGAACGGCAAGAAAGAGCCATTGCAGAATGAGAGTGAATTTGCCCGTAGCCCTCTTCCCCTCTTTCCTGCGAATACTACTTCAGCCATCACAATACGATTTGTTTTCTTGCACCGCCTGGTTTCAAACGTTCAAGCTGCTTTTGACCGACTGGCTCGCTCGTGGCCGGGTTATTCGCCATAGCTGGGTAGTGAACGCATACAGGCGGATTCGCGCGCCTGTTGTTGCAAATGATTCACGAACGACCAGAAAAACTTAGAATCGAGTCGCAGGAAACGAGGCTTTCACAAAAGAAACCAAAAGCTACGTAGCCTCTCGGTCTTGCTTCCCATCTTGCCATCTAACGCGAAGGTTTTTATGGTTTGAATGACTTTCCTGGCCGGCCGACTGCATTTTTCCAGAAGGCCTTCAGTTAAGTCCTGGGCAGCTGGTGCGTGGCCGAGGATTCACCCCAATACGCCCCCGAATTGGGAACCTATCAGGCGCATTCAGCTGCCCGGGACATGCCCCACCCGACCCGAGAAGCGGGCGGAGCAATATCAAACAAACTTGAAAATGCGACGGAAAGAAACCGAGTCCGCAGCTAACAAAGATGCTGACAGAGGAGCTCGAGGAAGTTCGAGGGCAACAGCTGATGACTCGAAATTTCTTGCGGAAGGTGGTTCGACTTGGTTATAGACGCGAGCTGCAGCAAACCAAGGGTGAGCACCACAATTACCGAACTGTGGTTGCGGTGCATGACCCCGGGAACATCATCGCTTGGGCTCGGAGTCAGGAGAATCGTTGTCACTGCAGTGACCATGAGCAGCAACACGACAATTTTGGAAAAACGCTTCACCGCTACCATCGTATATCGTGATAACGGTCGTTATGTCAAGAGACAAGGTAATAGACGTACCGACGAAAGACAAAAAAGGGAGGGGTCTCAAACCCGCTCCCTTTCCGCTCCTGTTCTTTGGCGCAGGATGCGGTCCCATTCATCGACTAACTAAACTGCCTGCACGTTCTCCGCTTGCAGACCCTTTGGACCTGCTACCACTTCGAACTGCACTGGTTGTCCTTCTTGCAGGCTGCGGAATCCACCGGACTGGATTGCCGAGAAATGCACGAAGACGTCTCCCTCGCCTGAGTCACGGCTGATGAAGCCATAGCCCTTAGCGTCGTTAAACCACTTCACTGTTCCTTTTTCCACTTTTGTTACCTTTAATTTGGATTTGCTGAGAAGAATCGCCGGTGGGGAAGGATAACGCACTATAGCGGACCAACTCTCAACGCAGGTGAGTCATACTGCAGCAGTTCTTTTGATGTCATCCTGCGCGCAACGACTCAGATTGTTTTTTCTCTTTCTAAATCAATAGCTTGCCTGTACCCGGAACATGAGAGAACGGGTAGCCGCGGGTACCGGGCGAAGGACGGGTCGGTAAAGGAGAGCCGGCACAAAAGGAAAGTTGAACCTCGCGGGGAAGTCATGATGCGAACATGAACGCAACTTGCACACAGGCCAGCAATGTTTGGCGTGATGGGACCTGAAACGCCCATGGAGGGAACATATCAAATCCCCAGCCTTGCCGTCTCCTGCCTACCCAACCACTTTGAAGCGCTCGGGTATTTACGGACCCACCTGGACGCAGCGGGACAAATGGTTGTCATATTCGGTCTGCACCTCATAGAAGTGCCCATTCCACATCTGGTTCGCGCGCGCACCGTCCCACGTATTCCCGCCATAGTTATATGCGCACAAGTCGCCAATCTCGTTTCCGGAGGCGTCATACCACGCGCTTAGCAATGGATCGGGATGGCCTCGGTCAGTTCGTGCGTGGCCGCAGTGCTGGCTGCATCGGCGACGGGGTTACCGTTGGGCGAGGGCGTGCTCGGCGTCTGACAGACCGCCGTATTGCCGTAGGGTTCATTGCTGTAAATGACCGTTTCGGATGACGAATTGGTGAAATACCCGTGATAAGCACAGTAGTCGATATAGGCACACTGAGTACTGGTCGAATCGAGACAGGAGCCCTCACCACTGGAGGTAAAGACCAAGAACATCTTGCCGAGGCCGCCGCTCCAGCCTTTTAGGGTCATCACCTTTTCGATCTCGGTCTCAAGTTGAGCGTCGGTGATGCAGTTTCCCGGCGTTGCCGTATCATTGCAACCGGATGCCGGGTAGGCGGATGTGTCCACATAGCTGCCCGCCAGCTGACCCGAGTTCTGAATGTACTTCTTGCTGGTAGTGCCCTGGTAATACTGGGTGTTGTTATTGTCGATACCGTGTCCGGCATAATCAGCCAGGACGTTCTTCTGGATGGTCTGGTACGCGGCTGACATGCTGCTCGCCTTGGCGTTCTGCAACGTGGGCGGGGCCCAGAAGATTGCGTAAGTATTCGTTGTGGCCATGACCGGGCCACCGTGGTAGGTGAGGGGTCCCGCCGGGAGGAGCACAGCCGCGTGAATAGCAACAGTTGGGAAAACATGCACTGCGTTGCTGCCGTTGCTGAGGGTAAACGGGCTGTTTTGCGCAGTCGCCAAGATAGCGAGCATTGCGCCTAGGAAAACTGTTGTCACCCGACTCCTGATCATTGGTCTCCTGTTGAATCGAAATTTGAGATAGTCTCACCCAGCTCTCGGTGAGGCCTGCCGCAGGCCCGGCTTCGTATTCACCAACCTTCTCGGACACCGACACAGGTGGCGGTGCACCTGTTTCGCACCGAAACGGGACGCGTGCCTCGACGTCGTCGTCTATTACCAGTTGTTTTTGGCCGGAAGTCAGGGCCGGGAGAGTGTCTCGAATTCTGCTTTACCACTCTGTTGCTGTCAAGAGCGTAACGAATTGTTGAGCGAAACGAATTGTATGGGTAAATATCGAGTGCACCGCGGCATCGATAGTCGGGGTGGCATCATTAGCTTGACATGACGTCTTGCGCAGGGCGGCCGTTTTGGGGGATTGGTAACTGTTCAATTTTGCGTACGACTGCCGTGATAACGATAGGACCTCACTGGTTCCCTATTAGCAATACAAGGATTCGACCGGAGCGTCCGTTCTCGACCAGATCTTGTCGCTGGGTGGTTTTCGCGCTTCTCTCAGCTGGGCGCAGTTTCTCGTGCGCCAACGAGGAGTGGTCCCGGGAAATGCACACCCACAAAAGTGCCAGCCGTTTGCTTGAGAAAAGAGTCTCTCGAAATCTGATCAGGTCTGCTTCGATAATTCTCTGGTGGTGTACGCCGTAACTGGCGACGACATGATGGAAAAGCTCCTTCTCAATCACGCCGAGGAGAGCAGCGCCTGGCTGATCTGGTTCCATTCCCGCTCGAGCGACAAGCGAGCCGGAGTCTTGCCAGCGCGGCCGTACCAGTAGGCGGCGTTCGAGTTGTCGCCCTCTTTGCGATGCAGATAGGCATGGACCCATGCACCGGCTGGGCCCTCATCCTGCTGAGCCGATTCGTGGGCTCGCGTCCAATCGCCCTTGGCATCCCACCACAGCCCTGCAAGGGCGAACCCTATGTCGCTCGGCGGCGCGTCGTGTCGCAACGTATCGCGGAATTGCTCGAGGGTCACCGCAATAAATTAGCACGTTGATGGTACTAAGCCGAGCACACAGAAATATGCGACTGACGGAAACACCAGCACGACGGCGATGGGCTGGAGCCTTGGGCAATCCAAAGGATCAGCACACCGGTATCGGGCGGCTGCTGTGGCCGGGGGCTCCCTTCCAGCATCTATGATGACGAGCCACAGCATGAAAGCGAGTTCGGCGAACCTGACGGGAAAGACCCAGTCTGAAACCGTCCGTCCCTATTGGGGCCACAATATCCCGGTAACGCATGGCGCAAGCTGAGCCAAGCAGTTAAGCGCCAGCCAGACGCCCGGGATGCGGGAGACAAGCGCGACAACCTGTACATCGGGAGGTTCAAGGGAAACCGCCAGAGTCCCCAAAGATCTCGTTCAGGAATCAGACCACTTTCGGACCGAGACCCCTTTAGGCCGTCGATCGCGGCACGATGGAACTACAAATGCTTGAACAGGAAGCTTGATGCTAGTGGCAAAAGCCGTTTCCGGATTCGGTTTCTAAACTGGTCGATTGGCGGCGGCCTTGCCCACCCAAAGACGCGAAATCGTTTGAAGACGCTAAGTACCGAGATGTGTGTCGGGGGCACGGACTGCGCCTACTGGCCGCGCTTTGTCGCCGAGAATTCCTGCCCTCATCTACCTCCGCCCTGATAGCTAATGTCTGCCACGGCGTCTTCGCTTGGGTGCCAGACGCCCCGGACATCCAAGTCCAGTGCACCCACGGGGAACCATCCGTTCTGACGAATCAGGATCGCTGTGGTATACAGTGTCTCCGGAGCTCATGGAAATCGCTATGCGACGTTTATTCGTCTGCAATCACCTCATTGCTGCTGCCACCGCGAGCCTTTGCCTCGTTCTAACCACTGGCTGCTATGCGCAAAATGCAGCGGATCCGCAAGCTGTGCCGCTGCCTCCGCCGCTGCCCGCACCAGTTGATCAGCCTTACACCGGCACAATTTCTCTCAGTGTCGATCTGACGAACGTCAATGCTCGTGTCCTGGCTGTGCGCGAGACGATTCCGGTAAAGCCCGGCAACATGGTGCTGCTCTATCCGCAATGGCTGCCCGGAACGCATTCTCCTTCGAACCCAGTCGCCAACATGGCAGGGCTTGTTATCACGGCAAATGGCAAGCGTGTACCCTGGCTGCGGGATCGCGTGAATATGTGGGCATTCCATGTCGAGGTACCGAAGGGCGCTAGCTCACTGGAACTCACCTTTCAATACCTGGCTCCGGTCAAGCCACAACAGGGACGCATTTCAAACAGTATCGCCAACCTAACCTGGAACAGCGTGCTTCTCTATCCGGCCGGATATTACGCGAGGCGGATTCAATTTTCCCCTCAACTGCGACTGCCGGAAGGCTGGAAGTTCGCCACTGCGCTCGATGTAAAGGCGCAGAACGGAGACCTGATTCAGTTTAAGGAAGTTCCGCTGAATACGTTGATCGATTCGCCCCTTTATGCGGGCATCCACTATAAGCGCGTCGACCTGTCGACGGGACCAGACAATTTGGTTTACCTCAACCTCTTTGCAGACAAGCCCGAGCAACTGGAGATCACCCCGGAACAACGCGAGTACCACAAGAACCTGGTGATTCAGGCGCAGAAGCTCTTCCATTCCCGTCACTACGATCACTATGACTTCCTGTTCTCGCTCAGCGACTCGGTTGGCGGCAAGGGACTGGAGCACCACCAGTCAAGTGAAGACGGCACACGCGCCAACTACTTTACCGACTGGGCGGCAGG